>NZ_QSQK01000015.1:0-48875 GCF_003436735.1 Collinsella sp. TF12-2AT
GGCCGAGGCCGCCTCGATCAATTTGCGAAAGAATCTTGACGGTACCTACCGCGCGCCGAAGATCTTCAAATTCAAATAACCTGACAATCGATTCTTATAGCAGAGGCCCCTTGGCCTTTAGTTTGATACAAGTTCCGCACGAGCCGGAAAGCACTTAATGTGCTTTCCGTGCGAGCAGGACTGTTCGCAGTAGCAAACTAAAGGCCAAGGGGCCCAGTCAACCTATCAGCAGCGATTACTCAGCAGCTAGTTGAATTTGAAGATCTTTGAGGCAAGACGGTATAGGCCGAGTGTGGTTTTGTCTCCGGCCCGTCCATGCAGGTTGGTGAAGAATCCGACCACGCCGTAGCGGGCGCGACGATACATGCGCTCGTCGTACTCCTTCAAGTCCTTCCACAGCGTCTTCAGGCGCTCATCGGCACAATCCTCGTCGGAAAGCTTGGTGAGCACCGAGCAGATCGCCATCATCATGGTGAAGTAGCCCATCATGTACGAACGCAGACGCGACGACTCGACATCGCTGTACAGGTGGTACGACTCCATCATGATACGCGTAACACGGAACTGCTGGTCCAGACGCTTGACCATCGTGGCCTCGTTGACACTCTGGCCCTCGCGACCGATAAAGTAGCGATAGAGGTCGATGTCGGCGTAGTACATGGTCTTGCAACGCGGCAGCGGCACGTAGGCGTAGATGTTGTCCACATAGAACGTGTGCGGTGGCATGGGCAGGTTGGACTCGCGCAGCACATCTGTGCGATAGCACAGGCTGTGCATGAGCAGATTCTGGTCAAAACGGAAATGGCCGATCTGGTCCCAGGTAAAGATCTTTTTTCGCGGCAGGGCAAACTTGTAACCAATAGCCGTATGCGTACCCTCGTAAACCTTCTCGTACACGTAGTTCGAGATAAACAGGTCAACGCGCTGGTCGCGCTCTTCAAAGCCGCGCAGAATCGACAGCATGGTCGAAAGGGCAGCGCCGTCAAGCCAGTCGTCCGAGTCGACAACCTTGTAGTAGGTGCCCTGCGCCTCGCGCAGACCCGAAAGGACGGCAATACCGTGGCCGCCATTCTCCTGGTGCACCGCGCGGATGATTCCAGGATAACGGGCCTCCCACTCGTCGGCCTTGGCGGCCGTCTCGTCCTTGGAGCCGTCGTCCACCACGACAATCTCGATATCGGTGGCGTAATTGCTCCCCTCCAAGATGGAGGTGATGCAATGGTCCATGTCCTTGGCGGCGTTATACGAGGGAATACCGAATGTTATGACTTTATGCATGGCAGGCGATAATCTCATCCGAAAGATCGAGGGCGGAATTGGTCACGGCATCCATATCGTAGTAACGATACTCGGCCAGACGACCCACCGGGTGGAAGTTTGTCAGGTTCTGGACGCGCTCAAGATAGCGCTCATAGAGCTCACGGTTCTCGGGCTCAAGAATGGCGTAATACGGCGTCTCGCCCGAGCCGGGCGTATAGGCCTTGGAGTACTCCTTCATGATGGTGGTCTTGCCGGGCAGGACCTGACCAGTCATGTTCTTGAACTCGGTAATGCGCGTGTAGTCCTCACTCGTGGTGTAGTTGACGGTACCCACGGGCTGGAACTGATCCATATCGAGCGTCTCGAACTTCATATCGAGCGTACGGTACGGAAGAGCGCCCAGATCAAGGCCAAACAGCTCATCGAGCGGACCGGTATAGACGATCTCGCCGCCGTAGACCTTGCCACCGATCTTGACGGTGGTCTCGTCGATCTCAAAGAGATCGCGGGCGTCCACGTCGCAGAACACGTCGATCAGGTCGTGGTCGAGCATATGCTCGAACAGCGCCGTGTAGCCGTCCTGCGGCATACCCTGGAAGGGAGCCTGCGGGAAATAGCGGTCATCGTCGCCCACAAAGACGGGAACGCGGCCGGTGATCGAGGGATCGATCTGGTCGGGCGTCTGGCCCCACTGCTTCATGGTGTAATGCAAAAAGACGTTCTCGTAGACGTAATCGGCGACCTCGGCCAAGTCGGGGTCGTTCTTCTTACGCAGCTCCATAATGGGCACTTTGACATCCTTGCCAAAGGTCTCCACGAGCTTCTGATACAGCTCCTCGCCGCGCTCATCACCAAAGGCGAGCTTGAGACTCGCATGGTTGAAGGGCACGGGCATAAGGGTACCGTTGATGTTGGCGAGCACCTTGTGCTGATAATCCGTCCACTTGGTAAAGCGCGACAGGAAATTGTGCACGCGCTCGTTAAAGGTGTGATAGATATGCGGACCGTACTCGTGGATCAGGATTCCGGCCTCGTCAGTGCAGTCATAGGCATTGCCCGCAATGTGGCTACGGCGCTCCAAAACGGCAACACGATAGCCGATGGTCTCGGCAAGACGGCGGGCGCAAACGGCACCGGCATATCCAGCACCGACGACAATCATGTCGTACGCGCCAGCGTTAAAGCCTTCAGGCAGGCCTGAGGTAATCTGCATCGATACTCCTTGTCAAAAGCCACGGGCTCGTTAGCTGGGCTTTTCTCGAACATTCTTCGAGACATATTTATCAGAGTTATTATAGCGCTAATGCGTCCTATAATGAGCTTGCCACACAAGGAAAGCTCAAGCACCGCGGCGTACAAATTTGAAAGGTAAACCCGCTAGCAGCGGGTTTATTCGTGAACAGCCGGGCGCCTGGAGCTTAGTGAAACGCTTGTAAGGAGTAACATGAGCGATTTCCTTAACCGTATGAAGTCTGCCGCCAAGGCCGACCTTAAGACGATCGTCCTGCCCGAGGGCGAGGATCCGCGCACCATCGTCGCGGCCACCAAGATCATCGAGGAGGGCCTGGCAAAACTCGTCATCCTGGGCAACCCCGACGAGATCAACGTTCCCGGCGCCACCGTCATCGATCCGCGCAATGCCGAGAAGCACGAGGAGTACGCGCAGAAGTTTGCCGAGCTCCGCGCCAAGAAGGGCGTCACCATCGAGCAGGCTCGCGCCCAGGTGATGGACGCCACCTACTTTGGCACCATGATGGTCAAGATGGGTGACGCCGACGGCCTGGTCTCCGGCGCCTGCCACTCCACCGCCGACACCCTGCGCCCCGCGCTGCAGATCCTTAAGACCGCCCCGGGTACCAAGCTGGTCTCGGCCTTCTTCGTGATGTGCACCGACACCCCGCAGTTCGGCACCGACGGTACGCTAATCTTCGCCGACTGCGGCCTCAACATCAACCCGTCCTCCGACGAGCTATCCGAGATCGCCATCGCCTCCGCTCACTCCTGGTCCACCTTTATGGGCAGCGTCGAGCCGCACGTGGCCATGCTCTCCTACTCCACCATGGGCTCCGCCGGCGGCGAGGTCGCCAAGAAGGTCCAGGAGGCCGTTAAGTTCTGCAAGGAGAAGGCTCCCGAGCTCGCCATCGATGGCGACCTGCAGCTCGACGCCGCCATCGTTCCCACCGTCGCCCAGCTCAAGGCCCCCGGCTCCTCCGTTGCCGGCAAGGCCAACGTGCTTGTGTTCCCCGATCTCGAGGCCGGCAACATCGGCTACAAGCTGGTCCAGCGCTTCGCCGGCGCCGACGCTTACGGCCCCATCCTGCAGGGCATCGCCAAGCCGGTTAACGACCTTTCGCGCGGCTGCTCTGCCGACGACATCGTGGGTGTCGTAGCCATCACCGCCGTCCAGGCTCAGATGGCTGAGTAGCGGACGCACTCGCCCGAAGGCCGTACGGGCTAACCCCTGAAAACGTCCTCGACCAATGAAACGCCCCCGTTCTGCTCCTTCGGAGCTACGAACGGGGGCGTTTCTGGTCTGCGGAATGTTTTCAGGGGTTAGCCCGTACGGCCTTCTACTGCTACGAAGCATTCAGAGCATCTGGAGTGGACGGCGGCTTGGCTACGAGCTGGGGCTGAGGATCTGAATGGATGGGTGTCGTTGCTGGGAGCGCAGACGTTACTGGTGATGATCACTTTGGGACTGGAATTTCCGCCTGCTAGCAAAAAGGCCTCCTGAGCTGCTGCTCAGGAGGCCTTTCGTTCAATCGCAAGCGAACGCACTAGTTATTCGCGGTCAGACGCTCGACGTCGTGGGCGATCATGTATTCCTCGTCGGTGGGGATGACCATGACCGTGACGGCGGAACCGGCGGCGCTGATGACCTGCGGACCGTTGCCCACGGCCTCGCGGTTCTTGTTGTTGTCGATGCGCACGCCCAGCCACTCGAAGCAGTCGCAGAAGGCCTTGCGGATCGACCAGTCATTCTCGCCGATGCCGGCGGTAAAGGTAATGGTGTCCACGCCCGCCATGGAAGCGATCATGGAGCCGGCCTGCTGCATGGCCTTGTAGGCGAACATATCGAAGGCGAGCAGGCAGCGCTCGTCGCCCTCGGAGGCGCGCGTACGGATGTCACGGGCGTCGTTGGAGATGCCCGAGATGGCAAGCAGACCAGACTGCTTGTTCATCATGTCATCGACTTCCTGGTAGCTGTAGCCGCCCTCGCGCTGCAGGTAGCACACGGTAGCCGGGTCAATGGAACCACAACGGGTGCCCATCATCAGGCCGTCGAGCGGCGTGAGGCCCATCGTGGTATCGCGGCATACACCGTCCTCGATGGCGGCAAGCGAGGCGCCGTTGCCCAAATGGCACGAGAGCAGGCGGTGGCAGCGCGAGCCCAGGATCTCCTTGGCCATCATCCACTCATAGCGGTGACTCGTGCCGTGGGCACCGTACTTGCGCACGTGGTACTTGTCGCACACGTCCTTGGGCAGTGCGTAGGTGTAGGCAACCTCGGGCATGGTCATGTGGAACGAGGTGTCGAAGACGGCCACGTTGGGCAGCTCCGGATACTTCTCGCGGCAATATTCGATTGCCGCGGCCTCGCCGTAATTGTGCAGCGGGGCGAGCGGAGCAACCTCGAGGATCTTAGCCATGACCTCATCGTCGACGACCGCGGAATCATCGAAGTGCCAGCCACCCTGAACGATACGGTGGCCGATGCCATCGATCGTAAAGTCGGTCTTCTCGAGCTCCTCGAGCACGCGCGCAATGGCGCAGCGATGATCGGGAAAAGGAATCTCCTCGGTCTGCTTGGCACCACCGTTCTCGGAGTGGCCAAAGATGCCCATGTCCGAGCCGATACGCTCGCAGTTGCCCTTGGCGAAAACCTCGCGGGTATCGGTATCCAAAAGCTGATATTTAAGGCTCGAGCTGCCGGCGTTGACAACAAGTACGTTCATGAGACTCCTTTGCAGTGCGATACGGTCGGCGCAGACCCCTTAAGGCGGCCGCATGTTAATAAGAAGTTATCACAACTTGATAAATAGCTATCAGGCATATCGCTCAACGAGACAGAAGAGGGGCTGAACGGCGCTCGGTCGTCCAGCCCCTCCCCTCTTGCAATTACTTGCCGTTGACGATGCGCTCGACGTCGGAAGCGATCATGAACTCCTCGTCCGTAGGGATGACGAAGATCTTGACCTTGGAATCCTTGGCGGACAGGCACCAAGCGCCGTCGCCGCGCAGAGCGTTGCGGGCATGGTCCATCTTGACGCCCATAAAGGCCAGACGGTCGGCCACGCCAGCGCGGACGGCCGGAGCGTGCTCGCCGATGCCGGCGGTAAAGACCAGGGTGTCCATGCCGCACATGGAGGTGGCCATCTCGGCGGCCTTGGCGGCAATCTTGTAGACGAACATATCGAAGGCGAGCTGGGCCTCGGGGTCACCGGCGGCGGCGAGCTCCTCGACATTGCGGCAGTCGTTGGTCTTGCCGCCGGTCACAGCCAAAAGGCCGGACTTCTTGTTCATCATCTCGTCGACCTCGTCGAAGGTGTAGCCGCCCTCGCGCTGCAGGTAGCACACGGTAGCCGGGTCGATGGAGCCGCAGCGGGTGCCCATCATAACGCCGTCGAGCGGCGTCAAGCCCATGGTGGTGTCCATGCACTTGCCGTCCTCGATGGCGCACAGGGAGGCACCGGAACCGATGTGGCACACGACGACCTTGCGGGCCTCGCCGTTGGTCATCTCGGCGACCTTCTTGGAGATGTAACGGTAGCTGGTGCCGTGGGCGCCGTACTTACGGATGTGCAGCTTGTCGCAGACGTCCTTGGGCAGGGCGTAAGTCTTGGCGACCTCGGGCATGTTGAAGTGGAAAGCGGTGTCGTAAACCGTGACGTTGGGCAGGTCGGGATACTGCTCCAGGCAGTACTCGATAACGTTGGCCTCGGGGTTATTGTGCAGCGGGGCGAGCGGAGCGACCTCGCGGATCTTGGCGAGGACATCCTCGTCGACGAGGGAGGAATCGCCAAAGTACCAACCGCCCTGAACGATACGGTGGCCGATGCCCTCAATCTTGACGCCGTTGGCCTCGAGGTCCTTCAGGACAACCTCGATGGCGACCTTGTGGTCGGGGAACTCGATGTTCTCGGTCACCTTCTTGGAGCCGTTGGCAGCATGGGTGAAAGTGCCGCCGGTAAAGCAGACGCGCTCGCAGGAGCCCTTTGCGGACACCTTATGGGACTTGGTATCGATGACCTGATACTTAAGGGTCGAAGATCCTGCGTTGACGACCAGAACGTTCATGTGTCTCCCTACTAACAGGCGGTGTGGCGCCGCCAGGTTACATACGCTTCAATAATAAACCCAAACGCCCTCGCGCTCGGGTTTATTGCGTTGATATATAAGTTATCGGTGCCTAAATACTCATGTCCTCTGGCTTGTAAGACGAAATAACGCGGGGATATACACAAGGGAAGAAATCCCGAGCGCGACAAGCAATATGACTCGAATGCCCGCGATGCCGCTCAACGCAGCGTTGAACAGATAGAAAAGGATGGCACCCACCGCCACCATCTGGCTTTGAACCGAAATCAGTGAACAGCGCATCGAAGGATCGGCTGCTTTTTGAAAAATTGAGTATTTAATTGGAGCAAATAACGAGTACGCGACCGTCTGCAGCACATAGAACACGGGCAGCAAATAAACCGGAGTTAAGGGAATCAAAAACAGAGCTGTCAGGAAAAGACGCACGATGCCGCAAATACGCGCAAAGCGGCCCTTGTCGACATGAGCAATCGCACAGGGCACAATAAGTCCCATGGAGGCCGAGGCAAGGAGCTGAACCGCAATGGTCACACCCGAAGCGACGGCATTCATTCCGCGACCCGCAAGCAGCAGTGAGAAAAAGTCTTCCAGGGCGACAAAAGCAAATGCCTGAGAACAGTCCATGATGAACGCTGAACGAAGAATGCCATTACCCGCAATAGCGGCACCGATCATCTTCGGGCTAATCCCATGTTCAGGTGTCGTCGCAGTGCCCCCTCTTCGCATCTCAGGAATGCAGACAACGACAACCAACGTCAACACCATTGCGATGATATCTGCCGAAAGACCAATGAGATATGCACCGACGGACGAAATGAAACCGCCCACGCAAGCGGAGATGGCATAAGAGGCATAGAAAACAAATCGCTCAACGACATTAAGTCTTACGAGCTGGTCCTGAGAGACGCTGTCAATGAAAATCGCTTCTATGGATCCGCTCACACATGCAACGGCAAAACCTTTAAGAGCGAACGCACCGATTAAAAGCAGGGGAGAACGGACGAGAAGCAGGGCGGCGTAGTATCCAAGCATTCCTGCGACGCCAACGAGACCGCTTGTCTTTCGTCCAAACCTATCAGCAATATAGCCAGTGGGAACTTCAAGGATGAACTTGCTCACTTGGTATGCAATCATCATGCTAGAAATCGCCACCATCGAGAATCCGACGAACTCAAGGTAGACAGTTAGAAAAAACAAGATGGTGCTGAAGTTCGACAGAAAAACGAACGTCATATAAAGCAAAACCGTACGGTTTTTCATGCTCCGCCCTCCAAGAGTCAGCAATCTAAATCGGAATCTTGGAAAAGCATGAGGGCAAAGCTGTCAGCTATGTGTTACAAGGCGTCAATAATCACTTGATGCCTCGAAGCCAATTAATCTCACGAAGCAAGATGACGCAATAGGTGCAGAAAAACCGTCTGGTGTCGATCAGTCCAGGAATTTTGCCGATAGCAAAAGTAGATAGGCAAGGTTACATCACGCGAACCTTCAATGGAGCACTCGCTCACTTCCAATACATCTGATGCGAGAGAAGAGCCAGAAAAACTCAATATCAATCCCCCGGCTTGAAGAAACTCAGTCTGCGCCCTGTTTCCGTATTCAACATCACGGAAGCGAAAATTGACGAGCTGGGCTTCGGGACATTGATTGATTGCATTGAGACAGGGTGACAAATTAATGGGAACAGCGAGCCTGCCGCCCAGTAACTCGCGAATGGTCATGGCGCCCACAGATTGATGACCCGCTGGGCATGAAAGAACCTTGAGCTCCTTTTCACCCAAATATTTTGAAGAAAGGACGCTGTCCCGTGGTTCCTCGAATGAGATAGCCGCATCCGAAATGCCAAGCACAAGTGATTCAAAGCATGTAGCCGTTGGCTGATGCCACACATCAAGGTGAATCTGAGGGTGCGAGCGTTCAAACGAGTCATACCAGCTTTCGGCAAAAAGGCGCCCCCGCCCATGAAGGCAGGGGGCGTAAAGACGAAAGTGGCCATCGGGCGAAACGCCGCCGCCCCTCGATTGAACGTACTTTTTGAGATCGTCGACTTGTGCCAGGATCACGCGCGCACGACGCGCAAATTCTCTGCCCGCCGGAGACAAAACAGCCTCCCCCGCCGATCGGTCGAGCAAAACAATCTGATACTCAGATTCCAACTTTTTGATTGCCGACGAAACGGCCTGCGGACTCACATGAACGGCGCGAGCTGCTTTGCGCACGCCGCCATAGTTCGCTACCGCTTGAAGGTATTCGAGTTGAGAAAGCTGCATAGATTACTCCAAAGGCAGCCAAGTCGACGGGCCAAGCGCCCTCAGATGAGGTTCTCGCCCAGGTTTTTGCCGCCGAGGACGTGCATGTGGAAGTGCATGACGGTCTGGCCGGCGTTGACGCCCTTGTTGGAGATGACGCGGAAACCGTCCTCCAGACCCTTGGCCTTGGCGACCTCCTGGATGGCGTGAGCTATGGCGCCCATGGTCTCGGCGGGTACGTTGTCGGCGATGTCGCTGTAGTGCTTCTTAGGGATCACGAGCGTGTGGACCGGCGCCTGCGGGTTGAGGTCATCGAAGGCGATGACCTGGTCGTCCTCATAGACAACGGTCGAGGGGATCTCGTGGTTGGCAATTTTACAGAAGATGCAATCGCACATAGCTGGTTCCTTTCTTACAGACCAAGGTAATTATATTTGGTCGAGATGCTTAGAACGAAAGGTTATCATCGGTGTTGGCGGCCTCGCCGTCGGCGAGCACATCGTTGCCGTCGACGTCCTTAAGGAGCACCGAGACCTTCTGCTCGGCATCGGACAGGCGGGTGCGCAGGCTTTTGAGGAGCTCGACGCCGCGGGTGTAGCTCTCGAGCGACTCCTCAAGCTCCATATCGCCCGACTCCAGGCTGCGGATGATGAGCTCCAGCTCCTGCGAGGCCTGCTTGTACGTAAGCTGCTCGACCGGGGTCTTCTCTGCCATATCTGTTTCCTTTCCTAAGGGTCTATCACTGCGAAACGCGGTCTACTCGACCGTATCGACCGTTGCTGCCACGTTGCCGTCTGCCATGCGCACGCGAATGGCGTCGCCAGGCTTAAAGGTCTTGGCACTCGTAGCCACACCATCATCGCTGTACGCGATGGAATAGCCGCGAGCAAGCACTTTGAGCGGCGACAGGGCATCGAGCGACGCTGCCGCACGGCTCAGGTCGGACGCTGGCTTGCTGAGCATCGTGCGCCCTTGATGCTCTAGGCGGGAACTCGCAAGCGTGAGCGCATGGCGCTTACCATCGAGCCCCGAGGTGCTTGTAATCAGACGCTCGGGCAAGCGCTCAAAGTTGGAGCGGAATGTCCCGACCGAGCGTACTATGGCGCCCGACAGGCGATCGGCAGTCAGTGCAAGCTCCGATTCGCGACGCTCGACCATAAATGTGGGGTCGTTGAGGCACGGGCGACACGCAGCGGCATCGAGCGCATCACCCAAGCGAGCCGTATAGGTATCCCAGGCACGGCGACCGCGCTGATCGAGCATCTCCAGGTCGACCTGGGCCGACCCAATCATCGATGCCATCGCGGCACCCAGACGCTGATGGCGCGCCTCGAGCACATCGGCCAACTCCGTCATAGCCGGCGCCACCGATTCTGCCGCCGCCGTGGGCGTGGAGGCGCGTCGGTCGCTCACCATGTCGCAAATCGAGGTATCGGGCTCATGGCCAATGCCGGTCACCACGGGCACAGGACAAGCCGCCACCGCGCGGGCAAGCCCCTCGTCATTAAAGGTCATGAGGTCCTCAAAGGAGCCGCCGCCGCGCACCAGCAAAATACAGTCGGGCGCCGGCGTAATGGAAGCGGCGCGGCGCAAGCCATCAATGAGCTCGGCCGGCGCACCCTCGCCTTGAACCTTGGCGCCCACGCAGACAAGCTCGACGAGCGGGTTGCGACGGCGCAGCGTACGCTTGACGTCGTCGATTACCGCACCGGAAAGCGAGGTGACGACCGCCACGCGTGAGCAAAACACCGGGATGCGGCGTTTGCGGGACTCGTCCATCAGTCCCTCGCGGCGTAGCTTTTCGGCCAACTGCGCCACCTGTTGACGCAGCAGACCCTCCCCCGCCAGCGAAAACGAGCGAGCGACAAAGCTCATGCGGCCCGTGGCCTTATAGAGATTGAAGCTGCCCTTAAAGCTCACCTGCATGCCGTCACGCAGATCGAAGGTACGCTTGAGATAGGCGCCCTTCCAGATGATGCAGTCGACGGCGGCCGAGTCGTCTTTAATCTGGAAGTAGCAGTGGCCGCTTCGGGCATTGGGACCACGGAAACCCGTGACCTCGCCCAGGACACTCAGCTGCGGAATGGCATCGAGCGCACCGGCGGCGATCTCTACCGCCTGGCTCACGCTGAGCTCCTTACGCTCCTGCTCGTCCGAACCGTCGAACTCGGCGGAAACGGCATTGCCGGTTAGATTCCAGCCTGCCACGCAGCCTCCTTTCGTCATCGTGCACAAGGGCTTCGGCCCTGCGCAAATTCAAGTCCAACACATAGTACAGCGCCGCGAGGACACGAATCCCCGCGGCGCCCAGCGACCCAATTTGTTATCGGTTGGAGTTTCTGTTGTATCGAGCCATAAGATAGAGCAGCTGAATAATCGAGGTGAGCGCCGCAGCCACATAGGTAAGCGCGGCGGCCGTCAGCACCTTCTTGGCACCGTTGACCTGCTGGGAGCTCATACCCGACTGCTCAATATACGCCACGGCGCGCCGACTAGCATCAATCTCGACCGGTAGCGTAACCAGTTGGAACAGCACGCTAAACGAGAAGAAGATCAGTGCGAGGGTCGTGAGTCCCGCGATGTTCATAAACAGGCCCATGAGCAGCACGATGGTCCAAGTGTTCTGGGTAAAGTTGACGACCGGCACGAGGGCGGTGCGTACCTTCATCATGGCATAGCCGCTTTGACGCTGCGCGGCATGGCCTGCCTCGTGACAAGCGACAGCAACGCTTGCGACCGAGCCGCCCGAACGGTTGGAATCCGACAGATACAGGTTATTGTCCTGCGGGTTGTAATGGTCGGTGAGCTCACCGGCGACGCCCTTGATACCCACGGCGTTGCAACCGTTGGCGTCGAGCATGCGGCGAGCGACCGTGGCACCCGTGTCGCCGTCCGAGCGAACCTTGGACCACGTCTTGTACGTCGAATTGATATAGCTCTGCGCAGCAAGGCCAAGCACCGTGCAGACAAGAACAACCAGCAGGTACAGCGGGTCGATGCCAAAGCCATATCCATAGTAATAGGGCATGCGAATTCCTCCAAATCGAGTTACACGTTGGAGGCATTCTACCCACTCGCCCAGCAGGCAAATCAACATCGATGTTTTGGCAATGTCAGCGAAAACGGCCGAGAGCGAGCAAGGTGACGTGAAAGAGAAGCGACGCGTACTTTGGTACGCGAGCGACGATTGAACGTCAGATTGCTCGCTCTCGGCCGTTTGCAGCGTCGAGCTGTTACGCGGTTTGGTAAAACCGCGTAACTATATACCTATAACAACTCAATCTTTCCGTCCTTCACGGTGAGCCCCATATTGCCGGAAAGCAGATCGTCCAGGCGCGAACCCACAAGCTCAAAACGCCAGCCTTCGCGCAGGGGGCTTTGCTCAGGATGCTCGATGTAATCGGCCAGGTCATCGCGCGAGGCAATGACCGAGGTCGCCACCCCCGAGCGCTCGGCAACCAAGCGGATGAGCGCATACATCAGGTCCGTCACGCTCTCCAGCTCCGGCGAGATCTGACGGTGTCCGCGCACCATGAGCGGCAGGCGATCGTGCGGGCAGCTCGCGCCGCGCTTGATGGCCATGAGCGCACCGTCCACGTCGCGCTCCCCCAGCTGGTCGGTACCGCGAATGCTACGGAACTCCTCAACGCGGACGGGATTGCGCTTAACGAGCGCAAGCAGCGTGTCGTCGGACATGACCCACTTGCGCGGGATGTTACGGCGCTCGGCGCGGTCCTCGCGCCAGGCGGCGAGCTCGCGCGCGATACCCAGCTGGTGACGGCTGCACGAATTGATGCGCTTGACCTTGCGGAACGCCTCGTGGCGATCGGCGCGATAGTGCGACTCGTCAGCCAGCGGGCGCAACTCGTCGAGTACCCAGTCCACGCGGCCCAGCTCGCGCAGACGGCTCATCATCTCGGTATAGGCGACGATCAGGTACTTGACGTCATCGATCGCGTACTCAATCTGCTTATCGGTCAGCGGGCGACGCGACCAGTCGGTCAGCGACTCAGTCTTGGGCAGCGAGACGCCGCAAAACGTCTGCACGAGCGCGCCGTAGGAAATCTGCTGGCGCTCGCCTAAAAAGGCGGCGGCCACCTGCGTGTCAAAAATCGGACGCGGCAACACGCCTACGGTATGAAGCATAACTTCCATGTCCTGCGAGCAAGCATGGAACACCTTGGTCACGCTCTCGTCGGCCATGAGTTCGGCCAAGGGAGACAGGTCGTCGATCACCAGCGGATCAACCGCGACGCTCTCGGCAGGAGTGGCAATCTGGACCAGGCACAGGCGCGGATGGAACGTGCGCTCGCGCAAAAACTCGGTATCGACGGCAATCGCGTCAAACTCACGGGCGCGCTGACAAAAGTCGAGTAGAGCCTGATGTGTGGAAATGTACATATCAACCCATCGAATAAGGTTAGGCCCGAAAAACACGGGTAGGATAACGGCATTGTCTTACAACTATACTCGGTTAGTCACAGAACGGGAACGTAAGTATGCGCTGCCTTATCATCCACAACCCGGCATCGGGCCCCAGCTCAGATGAAATCTACGCATTCACGCACGCCCTCGCGCAGGGCGGCGACGAGGTCGTGATGCGTTTTATCGGCGATGGCATGGAACCCGAGGACGCCGTGGCAGACGTGCGCGAGTTTGATCGCGTGGTGATTTCGGGCGGCGACGGCACCGTCTCCAACGTGCTCGACCAGATGCGCGGATGCGGCGTCCCCACGCTCGTCTTCCCCTCCGGCACGGCCTGCCTGTTCTTCAACAACATCGGCAATGCCCCTGAGGCGGCGGCGCTTGCCAAGGCTTGCCGCGCCGGTCGCACGGTCAAAGTGGACATGGGCGAGCTCTTTTGGCTCGACGAGAACGGCAGAGAGAAGCGCCACGGCTTTATCATCATCGCCGGCTCGGGCTTCGACGCCGAGATCATGATGAAGGCCGCTCCCACCAAAAACGACATCGGCGAGATCGCCTACTTCCTCTCCGCTCTCGCCACGCCCAACCCCACGGTGGCGCGCTTTACCATTGAGCACGACGGCATTGTCGAGGAGCTCGACGGCATCTGCTGCATGGCGGGCAATACCTCGGTCATCCAAAACGACATCAACCTGTTCCCCGACTGCCGCATGAACGATGGCATGGTCGATATTGCGGTCATCGAACCCGTGCGCACCGTGCAGCTGCTGCCTACTGTGATCACCGCTGCGCTTGACCCCGCCGGCAAGGTACTCGGGCGCCCGCAGTTCAAGATCATCCAGACCAAGGAAGCCAAGATCACCTGCACCCCGTCGCTGGGCATGCAGTTCGATGGCGAGATTATCTCCAGCAATTCGGGCGTCTTTGGAGCCCGCGCGCTTCCGCAATGCCTCGACCTCATCGTCGACGAATTCTCACCGCTCGGAAAATAGGAGGACCCCATGAACGACAATCCCCTGATCGGCTTTATTGTCATCGTCTTGGCCATGCTCGTCGGTTACGCCATCAACGTGATTCACCGCCGAAAGAAGTAAATCCACATTGGTATGATATTCATCCAGTTATCGCCTCTCCCGCTGTTTATGCATTCGTCAAACAGCGGGGGATTTTCATTTCGGGCATTCCCAGCTACTTTATTCGGCTACAGTAATTACAGGGCGTCTTTATTAAAGTAAAGCTGCAAACTGAGTACGATTAACCGCTCATCGCATATTTCATCACGCTTATCGAGTAAGTTTCTTTCATAGATGAATATTGTTTCCAGTTCGTTACGCTAATGAGGTGTCTTTATTGGCTGAAGCCCTCTGGCGACAGAGGGCTTTCGCACGCTGGGAGGGAAAATGAGGAAAACTCGCCCCGTCAACGCGCTCAAGAAGCTTGGCATAGGCCTTGCATTTGGAGCTGCAACCATCATGTCCATGCCGACCTCTGCACTCGCTTGCACGCAGGTCTACATGGGCAAAAACCTTACGGCCGACGGCAACACGTACTACGGCCGTTCCGAGGACTATGGCCCGCGCTATCTTAAGCACTTTGGCATTGAGCCCTCTCACGGCCCGGGACATACGTACAGCTCGGACGAGTCTTCGTTCATGTACACCTCGACCAAGACCACGTATCGCTACACCTATGTACGCGACCATCCCTCCCAGTGGGACAACCGCTGGGATGCCTACTCTGAAGCAGGCATCAACGAGAAGGGCGTATCCTGCTCCGCCACGCTAAGCACCAGTATGAATGCAGATGCCGAGACAGCAGACCCCCTGACTAAAACCGGCATCGGCGAGTACAACTACGCCAGCGTCATCCTGGGCGAGAGCGCCACGGCCCGCGAGGGCGTCGAGCTCCTCGGCAGCCTGATTGACGAGCAGGGCGTCTGCTCCAACGACCAGATCATCATCGCCGACAACAACGAGACCTGGCTATTTGCCGCGCTTTCCGGTCACCAGTGGATCGGCATGAAGCTCGCCGACGACGTCGCCTCGATCAACCCCAACATCGGCAACCTCAACTACGATGTCGACCTCAACGACCCCGAGAACTGCCTGCACTCCGAGGGCATCGAGTCCATGCCTAAGGAGAAGGGCTTTGCCGAGTACACCGACGGCAAGTTCGACGTCGCCGCAACCTATGGCGAGACCATTCAGAATTCCGGTATGCACCAGTGGACCCGCTACGTCCAGGGCCGTAACTACTTTGGCAACGAGCTCCAGGAGGGCACCGACTACGAGATCGTCAAGGACGAGCGCGAAGAGGCTCGCGCCACGACCGGCGCCTTGGTCCACGAGATGCAGCCGCTGTTCTTCCAGCCCGGAAAGAAAGACTGGACTACCTTTGAGATGATTCGCTCTCTCGGTAACCGTGGCGAGAATACCCCGGGCCTTAACGCCAACACTGACGGTGCCTACGCCATCGGCACCGAGCGCAACACCGAGATTCACGTCTTCCAGGTTCGCAACGGTCTTGATCCCCAGGTTGCAACAATCCAGTGGGAAATGCTCTCCCGCGCCGCGTACTCCGTCGCCATCCCCTTCTACTCCGCGCTGATTACCGAGGTTAGCCCGTATTTCAGCGACCAGACCGTCTCCTTCGACCACTGCAAAGAGACGGACATCGTGAACAACGAGGAGCCCGAGAACTCCATCAACTACGTCCTCATGG
This sequence comes from Collinsella sp. TF12-2AT, assembly GCF_003436735.1. Taxonomy (NCBI): domain Bacteria; kingdom Bacillati; phylum Actinomycetota; class Coriobacteriia; order Coriobacteriales; family Coriobacteriaceae; genus Collinsella; species Collinsella sp. TF12-2AT. The sequence continues at coordinate 15,975 of NZ_QSQK01000015.1, forward strand.
ACATCAGCTCCCTCTGCTTTGAGAATCCCGATACCCTTGGTATCAGCGTCCGCTCCTACCTCGATGCACTCCAGAACGAGCTCATCGAACAGAACAAGGAAGTCGACGCCGCCATGCTGGCCGAGACGACCACCGAGGGCCGCACCGCTCTGGCCAACAAGGCCGGCAAGGCTGCCACCGAGAACACCTACGTCAAGTGCAAGGCCCTGCTCCAGGAGATGCGCGCCTATCAGAAGGCCGGAAACTTTGACGAGCCCTTCACCCCGAGCGACCTGAACACCGAGACCAACGGCCTCAAGGTGTCCATCACTTACGCCAAGGATGCTCTTGCCACCGATCCGGTCACCCCGGATCAGCCCGGCACCCCCGAGCAGCCCGGCACCCCCGAGCAGCCCGGCACCCCCGAGCAGCCCGCTAAGCCCGAGCAGCCCACCACCAAGCCTGAGAAGCCTGGCAAGTCGGACACCACAACCACAGTAACCACCAACAAAACGAACACCAAGGGCGGCCTGCCCACCACCGGTGATCGTTTTGATGGCCGCATGGTGGCTGCATTCGCCATCGCTGGCGTTGCCGTCATCTCCGCCGGTGGTTACTTCCTCTACCGTCGCAACAAGGAGTAACGTCCTAGCTGAGCGGGCAAGGCAGCAATGGCAGCCTCGCCCGCTTAGCCCGCTCTTTTGACCGGCGGGAAACCCGCCTGAAATCTTTTTAAAAAAGATTTCCCCGCACACACTTCGCTGTGCTATAGTGCAGCGCAACAGCAACTAGGTGCGACCGCGCCACGGCATCACGAAAGGAGCCACCAACATGAAGAACACGATGAACTCTCTCAACAACTGGTGGTGGCGTGATGCGAATACGATCGGTCGACAGTGAGTCCCTCACGCCTGTTTTTTAGCTCTAGGTGATTGGAAGGCCTCCGGTTTCGACCGGGGGCCTTTTTCTATCTCGAGCCCGATCGCATTCGCATCACGCGCCTCCGCTTTTCTCTTGCACTCCCATTCCGAAAGGATTTTCACCATGTCTCAGAACACCACCGCCCAGCCCCGCACCGTCCAGACCGCCGACCGCGGTAAGCTCGATATCCGTGCCCTTGTCCTGCTCGCCATCCTCCTTGCCGCCGGCTTCATTCTCAACTTCACCGTCGGCAAGGCCATCTCGGGCATCTCGGGCGGCATGATTAGCCCCGAGTTCATCATCTCGGCCTTCTGCCTCACCATCCTGGTCGTTCGCCCCAACATTGGTCAGGCGCTCGTCATCGGCCTTATCTCGGCCGCCGTGATCCAGATCACCACCACCTCGCCGTTTGTCGATTTTGCCGCCGAGGGCATCGCCGCCATGCTCATGGCCCTCATCGTCAACGCCGCCGCCAAGGGAGGCCAGGTTAAGCCTGCCGTCGCCATCGTCGCAACGTTCGTGACCACCTTTGTCTCGGGCGTCATCTTCATGGTCATCAAGATGGCCATGCTCGGCGTGGTGAGCGAGCTCGCCGCAGCCATGTTGCCCGTCGTCGCCATGACCGCCGTGTTTAACGCCATTCTGGTCGGCGCCCTCTACCTGCCCATCCAGAAGGCCCTTAGGCTCAACTAACCCGCTCGGCTTTACGAGCCACCCCATCTTGGCGTTCATTCGTCGCTCGCGTACCCAAGTACGCTTCGCTCCTCTTTCGCGCCAACCTGGGGCCCCTCGTAAAGCCGTCTCCGTGCTCCACCATCAAAGACTGTCCCAGACAACTAGCTCTTGGGGACGTTCTTAAACGACTAGTCATGTAAGAACGTCCCCGATGACTCTGAAAGGTATCCATGGAAACGATCATCAACGTCGACGATGTCTCGTTCTCCTATGGCACGCAGACCGAGCAGGTGCTTAAGCATATCTCGCTCGGCGTGAACAGGGGAGATTTTATTGGCATTATCGGTCCTTCGGGCGCCGGCAAATCTACACTTGCCGCCTGTCTGTCGGGAGCCGTACCCCACCATTACACCGGCACGTTCTTTGGCTCCGTCACTGTCGACGGCAACGACACCTGTGAAGTTACGCTCACCGATGTGTCGCAGATCGTCGGCAGCGTGCTGCAGGACATCGACACGCAAATGGTCGCCTCGGTCGTCGAGGACGAGATGCTTTTTGGCCTGGAGAACTTTGGCGTTCCCCACGACCAGATCGAGCAACGTGTGAGCGAGACGCTCGAGACCGTCGGCATCAGCGACCTGCGCGACCGCGAGATCGCCACGCTTTCGGGCGGCCAAAAGCAAAAGGTTGCCATCGCCGCCATCCTCGCCATGCGTCCGCGCGTGCTCGTGCTCGACGAACCCACCGCGGCGCTCGACCCCGCCAGCTCCACGCTGATCTTCGAGACCCTGCGTGAGGCCAACCGCGCACTCGGCATCACCATCGTCGTCGTTGAGCAAAAAGTCGCCCTGCTTTCGGAGTATTGCAACCGCGTACTCGTGCTCAATCATGGCGAAATCGCGCTACAGGGCGAGCCGCACGAGGTCTTCGCACACGCCGATGAGCTCCGCGCCATCGGCGTCGATTGCCCGCGTGTCACGCGCATTTTCAACAGCCTCGAGGTCGATGGCCTGGCCAGCGGCACTCCCTGTTTGGATGTTGATGAGGCCGAGCGCCTGATTACGGGCATCGTCGACCCCGCACACGCAAGCAGTGACATTCAGGCACCCGCCGGCTCACCGCACGCACCGTCGTTGCGCCCGCACGCCAAGGACGCCGAGCCCGTGCTCACCTTCGATCACGTTGAGTTTGCCTATCCCAATGGCGGCGCCGCCGTCCACGACCTCAACCTGACCCTCTATCCCGGCGAGCTCGTGGGCATCGTCGGCCAAAACGGCGCCGGCAAGACCACGCTCACCAAGCTGCTCACAGGCCTGCTTAAGCCCGCCTCGGGCAGCGTGCGTGTCACGGGACTGGATACCGCAGCCGCTCCCACGAGCCGCATCGCCCGCGAAGTCGCAACCCTCTTCCAAAACCCCGACCGCCAGATCTGCAAGGACACTGTGCTCGACGAGGTCGCCTTTGGCCTGGAGCTTGCCGGCATCGACCGTGCCGAGGCGCTGCGTCGCGCCCAGCTCGTCATCGACCGCTTTGGCTTGCCGGCCGACGAGGCGCCCTTCTCGCTCTCGCGCGGTCAGCGCCAGATGGTGGCACTCGCCGCCGTCGTGGTCGTAGAGCCCAAAATCGTGGTGCTCGACGAGCCCACGAGCGGCCTTGACTACCGTGAGTGCATGACCGTCATGGAAACCGTGCGCACCATGGCCGAGCGCGGCTGCGCCGTCATCATGGTCTGCCACGACATGGAAGTCGTATCCGACTTTGCCGAGCGCATCGTGGTGATGGCCGACGGCCGCATCCTCGAGCGCGGCCGCACGCACGAGCTGTTCTCGAACATCGAGCTCATGCAGCAAGCCTACGTTGAGCCACCCCAGGTCATAGAGCTTTCTCGTCGTCTGGCATCCTCCGTCTCTCCTGCCTTTGCACAGGTGAGCGAGGTCACCGATATCGTTCGCATTACCGAGGAGATGGTCCACCGTGGTTAACGTCATCGACTATATGCCGGGCGATACACTGCTGCACCGCTTGAACCCGGTCGTCAAACTGGGCCTTGCCGCCGCCATCATCATCGGCATCTTCCTGTCCGATACCTACGTGGCGCTGTTGGGCTTTTTGGCGCTCACCCTTGCACTGGGCGCCTACGCCGGCGTCGTCGACCGTCTGCTCTCACTACTCAAGCTGCTGATTCCGCTCGCGCTTATCATGCTGGTGCTTCAGCTGGCCTTTATGCGCGACGGCAACGTGGTGTGGGGCTTTATCACCGACACGGGCCTCATTACCGGATCGAAGGCCTGCCTACGCCTGTTGGGCGTGGCGCTGCCACTCATCCTCATGCTTATGGTGACCAAGCTCAACGACCTCGCCAACGCCTGCGTCGAGGTGCTGCACGTGCCATATCGCTATGCCTTCACCTTTACCACGGCACTGCGCTTTGTGCCGGTATTTGGCCAGGAAATGAACGCCATCATGGAGGCGCAGACTGCACGCGGCGTCGAATACGACACTAAGAATCCCGTCAAGAAACTCAAACTCATGCTGCCGCTGTGCGTGCCACTGCTTATTTCGAGTGTGGGCAAGACCGATGCCACCGCACTTGCTGCCGAGCAGCGCGGCTTCTACCTGCGCACGCGTGCGAGTTCGTATAAGCGCTACCCCATCAAAAGCCTGGATATCGCCGTACTTATCGTCAGCATCGCCCTTATCGCCATCGGCTTCCTGTTCTAACAATCGCTGGCAGCAACCGGCAAACGCAAAAGGCCCCGGCTCGCACCAAACGAGCCGAGGCCTTTACTGTTTTCCCAGATAAAACCTGCCAAAATAAACCTGTCCCTTTTTGGCAGGTCGAGGGTTATAGGCGGTAGAGGGCGCCGCTGCGGATGATGGACTCGCGTACCAGGACATCCATCGCATCAAGGGTGATCTCGGGCATCTCGCGATACTTCTGCAACACCGAAAGCTCCGTGCAGGCCAGAATGACGCGGTCGCAGCCGCTGCGGGCGAACTCCCACATCACGCGATCGAACTTATCCATATCGGGTTCGCGCCCGGCCTTCACATCATCGTAGATGAGCGACATCACGTCGGCCTGACGCTTCTCACTGGGATAGACGACCTCAGCGCCCGCTGCCTCGCACTCGCGGCCATAGACGCCGGCGCCCACGGTGCCATCGGTGCCCATAATGCCGATCTTGTGCACCGGCTCGGCGGGCATACTCAGGTTGGGATCGAACTCGCACTCCCCCATCACCGCACCCGCCAGGGCATAACGCACCGATTCGCGCGGCATATGGATAATCGGCACCTTGGTAAACGACTGAATCTGATCGTAGAAGTAGTGCGATGTGTTACAGGGAATCGCTATGTGCGCGCAGCCCAGCGACTCGAGTGCTTGGGCACACTCCTTCATGGTCGCCAGCAGCTCGGTATGCTCACCGGTCTTGATGGCCAGCGTGCGGTCGGGCATGGTCGACTTGGAAAGCACCACCATGTCGATATGCTCCTGGTCGCACGTAGCCGCCGTATGGCGTACCACCTGGTCGTAGTAATACGACGTGGCCTCGGCGCCCATGCCGCCGATAACTCCCAGCTTTTCCATCGCCGCCTCCTTGGTGACGCCCACGCAATTGCGCGTATCATACCCGCGCCCGCCCGATACATACCGGACGGGCGCCACGCTCGTCTACTTGTAATACGTCTTGAACAGCTTATAGTGACGCAGTTTGGTGTGCCACATGCGCAACCAGCGGTTAAAGACAAAGTCTCCCTTCATAAACGAGGGATCGGCGCCCTTGCCCTCCTTGGCAAGACGATGCACCTTCGCGCGCAGCTCGGGAGCCTTGACGTACTTGTCGACGACGCCCATGGGAACGACCATCCACAGCGCCTCGTCCTTCGCCGTCACAAATTCCGGCTCAAACGGGCGGTTATAGACGTACTCATCCACCACGTACTTGGCAACGTTAAAGCCGCTGTTGGTTACGTAGTAGTTGCTGCGGCCCTGACGGGTGTTAAAGTCAAAGAACTTAAACGAGCCATCGCGCTCGTCATACTTGACGTCAAAGTTGGAATAGCCCACAAAGTGAAGGTCCTCGAGCAGCTTGCGCACGCCACTCATAAGCTCATCATTGGGCTCGGTGATGATGCAGGCGTGATTACCGACGCCATGGGGCTGATGCTCCTCGAGCAGCACGTGACCAAGGCACATCATGCGAACCTTGCCGTTGCGGTCAGAATAGCTGGTGAGCACGCGCATGTACTCGTCGTTGCCGGGCACGCGATCCTGCAAAATCAGGTCATCGGTGTAGCCACTGGCATAGGAATCGCGGATAACCTGCTCCAGCTCGGCGCGGTCGGCAATCTCATAAGCCTTCTTCTGACCCTCGAACTCATGCTGCCACCACATGATGCCGTCGGAAGGCTTCAGGATCATCGGGTAGGGAAAGTCGATCTGGTCAAGCACCTCGGCGGGAGCCTCACCCTGAGCGTTGAGCATCGCCATGGTAAAGGTAAACGTATGCGGATAGGGCACACCGTGCTTCTCGCACAGCTCGTAGAAGATCTCCTTCTTCTGGCACTGCTCAAGCATGCTATAGGGCGCGTAAGGCGCAACGATGTTATCCGCCAGCTCGTTGGCATCCTTGGCCTGGGCCACCAGAGCAACATAGTTATCGCCGCAGCCCATCAGGACAATCGTCTTTTCGGCATGTGCCCGAGCGATACCGTTGACGGTCTTAAGCATCACGGGCATGGTGTCGATATCCACGTTAGGCGTGTAGTCGATAATCTGGCTGCGATACGCAGGGCCCGTCTGATACTTGCCAAAGACCAGGCTCTTGACCTGATACTCCTCGTAGAAGGCGCGCGCCACCGAATACGCGTTGATGTCGCCGCCGAGCAGCACGGGAATAAACTCGCGCTCTGTAAACTGCAATGCCATGGAAACTTCCTATCATGAACTGCCCACACGACGGGCGGTCTTTGTGCAACTGATTTATTCTAGCGTGCCGAGCCGCCGGCACCCAAAGCTCCACCGTATCTATGGCAATCGGCGTAATTATCCAGCATGAAGGCCAAGCTCACCGCGACGGGACCTTGTAGTTGCAAAACCCCACGTGAGGGCAACTTTTACAGCCAAAACCCTCACAAACAGGGTGCCGTAACGTTAAAGTTGAACTCTATGGTTTCTCAACAATTCACCATTCCCGCAGGTCAAGGCCAAAGCCTCAAGTTCAACTTGACCCTTTAGAACCTTTAAGGTTCAAGTTGAGGTCGAAAGCAGTAGTAGAATACAGCTCGACCAATAACCTACGATTGATTGCAGAGGGACTGGATGCAGCATTCGAACCATCGCACCGCAGCGCTCATCGCGTCGAAGCCGGCTCGTATCATCACGAGCGCCGCACTCGCCGTCGCGCTGACGGCCACGCCGATGCTCTCCCCCATCGCGGCCTATGCCGCCTCGCAGGCAACGCAGGATCAGCTTTCCGCCGCCCAGAAAAAAATCGAGGACGCCACGAGCGCCTACAACGACGCCCGAACCAAGCTCGAGGATCTGCAGAAGCAGATCGACTCCAATGAGGCGAACATCGATAAGATTGAGGCCGAGCTACCCGAGCAGCAGGCCAAGGCAAGCTCCGCCATGCGCGATCTGTATAAGTACCAGAAGGGCACCAGCCCCATCGTGAGCTTCCTGGTGAACACGCAGAGCTTGGGTGACTTTATCACCACCTGCAAATACACCAACCAGATTACGAGCTCGAGCGTCGACGAGATCGAAGAGCTTAACAAGATGCAGACCGAGCTCGAGCAGAACAAAACCGAGCTCGAGCAGGCCAAGTCTCAGCTCGAGGGCGAGCAAAAGAATGCCGAGGACGCGCTGGCCCAGGCACAACAGCTCCGCAACGAGGCGCAAGCGAAGGCCGAGCAGGAAAATGCCGCCGAACTGGCTAAGCTCGAGGCCGACAAAGCCGCTGCCGCCGAGAAGCTCTCGGGTACCGGCGTGAGTGGCAATAACTCCAACAGTCAGGCCACCAACTCCAACACCACCATCGACACCACGGTGAACAACTCCAACAGCGGCAATTCCGATTACGACTCGTTCATTAACGAGTGGACGAGTCGCATCGACAACTACCTCGCCGGTTCCCCCATGGCAGGCCAGGGCTATAACTTTGCCGTCGCCGCCTGGAATACCGGCGTCGACCCCCGTTGGTCCCCCGCCATCGCCTGCATCGAGAGCAGCAAGGGCCTCTATTGCGCCGGCTCCTATAACGCCTGGGGCTGGAGTGCCCGCGGCGGTGGTTGGCGTAGCTTTGGCAGCTGGAGCGAGGGTGTCTCCGCCCACGTTGCCTACCTGGGCGCCAACTATGGCTCCACGCTTACCCCGGCAGCCGCCAAAAAGTACTGCCCGCCCACGTGGCAGGACTGGTACAACAAGGTCGCCGGCCAGATGAACCGTATTTAAGTGCAACTGCAAAGGGGCCCCAAACGGGACCCCTTTTCTTTGGCCTTGCTAGACCAGAATTGGCATGCAGGCATAAGTGAGTGTTGGAAAAGTCGCTTGAGACTGAAACCCCTTCCGAAGGCAAGGTGATCCCACCACAACGTTATGGCGCGAGTGTGTCAACGGGAGCAACGATGATGCCATCGGGCGTTGTATGAACCGGCATGCCGAACCCAATGATGATGAGTTTTGCCACAGGCGGCCTCTCGCCACGCTCGACCAGCTTTCGCTCCAGCCGAAGCAGATTTGCGGATGCCTCGGGGATTTGAGGGCTTCCAAGCTTCACCTCCACGGCAATCCAAGTTCCATCGCGCCTGTGGATAACTGCGTCAACCTCGAGATCGTCGGCATCGTGGTAATGGGACACCAACGAGTCATTTGCGGCGGCGTAAACCTTGAGGTCATGCAGGACGAGGGATTCGAAAAGCAACCCCAGTGTCTTCGGGTCAGATGCCAACGACTCCGGATTTGCTCCGAGCAGCGCAACGGCAAGCGAAGGATCGGCGAGATGCCTCTTCGCCCCCTGCCGCAGCTTCACCGGAGACCTGAGCGCTGGATGCCAAGCGGGGATATCGTCGACGATATTGATTCGTCTCAGGGCGTCCATGTATCTGGAGACCGAGTTCTTCGAAACGCCGGTACCGATATCTTTGTCAATAGACTTTGAGCCAGCAAGCGTCGACTCATTCCGCGCTAGCGATGCCAAAAGAGACCTGACCTTGACCGGATCGCGCTTAACGCCATCAGTTCTAGAAACATCCGATTCGCATACGCCATCAACATAGGCAGCGGCTATCTGCATGGCATCGTCAGTCGTTTTCCCCATCGCCTGAGGCCAACCGCCACGACACAGCAAATCGGCGATTCCGGCGATGCCGGAGATTGACCCGACAGCCTGCTTGGCAGGGTAACCGGAAAGAAGCGTTCCAATCGAAACCGCGCCAGAAGAAACGCCAAGCTCGAACATCGTCATGGTGTCCATTCGCAACCTAACTATTCGCCCAACGCCGCTATGCATCGGCCGCATCGAATCCCGAGGCGTTGCCGAACCCGTAAGAATAAACTGACCGGATTCTCCCCTCCTTGCATCGCACTCGAAACGCACGGCATCCCACAGCTTCGGCTCTTCCTGCCATTCATCGATGAGCCTGGGAGATCGCCCTGCTAATGCTTGCGCCGGATCGATCCGTGCCAGCTGGAGAGCGGAAAAATTTCCAGCCGGATCGGAAAGAGACAAGGATGAATTAGCAAAACGACTAGCCGAAGTAGTCTTTCCGCACCACTTTGGACCCTGAATGAGGACCGCACCGAAGATATTGAGATTACGGCTGATTGCCTTATCGATGCATCTATCTACATACCTATCCACACGGCCTCCTTCTTGACTTACCCATATTAGGTATTTTACCAGCTGTGTGGTGACGATTGACGGAAATTTGTGGTGAGGATTGATGGCGAATTATGGTGACAATTGACGGAATTCTGTGGTGACAATTGACGGCGCTTCGAAGCACGGAGCAATTTAACCGTCACAACACCTATGGCGATGGGCACTCGCCCCGCCCACGAGGCAGGACTGGTACAACAAGGTTGCAACCAGATGAACCGCATTTAAGCGCTACTGCAAAGGGCCCCAATCGGGACCCTTTTCTTATAGCGGTACATTGCATTAAGCGACTATGCCGGTTGCGTTGCCGACGGCAATAATCACGATCATGATGACGCACATAATTCCCAGCGCCTTAAGCCACAGCGTGACAAACTCACGGCCCCGATAACGATCAAGCACGGGAAAGCGGCGCCGAAGCCTGCGGCGGTCGAGCACGCCAAACGAGATGAGCACCACCATGCCATCGACTATAAGAAAATACTCAAGGGCCAAAAACCACGTTGGATAGCTGCGGTTGGCTCCCGTGGGCTGGAATACGGCAAAATGGCTTCCGACCAATAGCAGCAAGGTTGCCGCATAGATCATGCCGTTCCATATACGCCCAATGGGTTCCGGGATCCGTGAAAGCAGGCTCTTGCGGCAAGGAGTCACCGAAGAGACTTCCTTGGGCCGCCGCCCGAAAGACGGCGCCATTTGCGGAGCAGCCTGCGCCATTGAAGGCGCCGTAGTGCTATTCGAGCCAGGCACAGGCAGACACAGCCCGTATGCCGCGCGCGCAGCGTGTCCGAGCGCCTCGGCACTTGCAAAGCGCTTGGCCGGATCGAGCGCCATGGCCATGCAAATGACATCAGCCAGCGCCGCGGGGACGTCGCACGCCTCGCATTGCTCGCGCATATTCTGACCCGGCTTAGGGTCAGCCCCCGTCAGACAAAAGAACAGAAGCGCGCCGAGCGCATAGACATCGCTGCGCACGCTCGTCTGCCCAAAACCATATTGCTCGGGTGGCGCATAGGGTCGCGTTCCAAACTTAACCGTGTCGGCATCGGCCCCGTCACGCCACACACGCGCAATCCCCAAATCGATAATCACCAGCGACGAGAAGGTCATGCCAGCATCGGCCGCATACCTCACGCCCGATACGATGATGTTCGAGGGTTTCAGGTCGCGGTGGATTACCGGTACCCCCGGCTCCCCCGCAGCTGCAAAACCAGCATGTAGCTCGCCTACCGCTTCACACAAAACGGGATACAGCCCGCGGGCATAATCGGGCGTCGCCCCCAAGCGTCCCACCAACGCCTCGAGTGTCTCGCCTTCGACATACTCCATCACCACGTCGAGCTCGTCGCCCACACGGCGGCAATCGACGATTCGGGGCAGGTGCTCAAAACGACGACCGGCGCGCTGGGCCGCAAACAGGCGCTCATAAGCTCCGCCAATCTGCACCGAAGCATCGATGCGCTTGCGGACAAAGGGGCCAAGAGACCCGCCACCAGAGCCCTCAAAATAGACGAGTTCGGTCGTCTCGACATCCGAGAGCTTGAGCACGCGCTCCACACGATAGCTGTCATCGCGGTCGAACGACGCCAAATGCTCGACAAGCGAAGCAGTCAGCTCATCATCGGAATATGTTGGGCTCTGAGTATCCATAGCGTCCATCATAACGCAGGGCGCGGACACCCCATGTTGTCCGCACCCCGTTCGTTTGCATGGTTATTCTGGTGACACAACCGGCTCAGCCATCGGCCACTAACTCACCGTTTCCTCGCCAAAGCGATACAGCTCTTCATTGACTTTTTGGAGGCTACAGCCACGGTCGATGCAAAAGATAATGATTGCATCGCGACGGTCCTTGCAGTTGAGGACGCTCACTCCGGCAGCCGTCAGGGCGCGGTTGGTCTCTTTCATCGACAGCGCCATTGCAAAGGCAATCTGCAGCACCTTATTGCGGCTCGGATTGCGCGAACCGGTAAAGATCTGATAGCCAAAGGTCTCGTTGAGGTCGGCCATACGCACCACGCGCGAACGCTCGAGCCCCTTCTCTTGCAGCAACTGCTTTAAGTAATCCGAAAGCGACGGGGCGGCAAAGTCGTGTTTCATCATGTAGTCATCGATACTTGGCGCATCGAGAAGCTCATTGAGCAGCTCCTCGGTCAGCTTTTTATCGGGCACGCGGCCTCACCTCCAAACGACCCAACGGCATCAACACGCTAAGCAAGCACCCAGCTAGCAGTCGCGGTCTTTTCGAGCATGTTGGCAAAATACAGGGCCTTCTTGATGTCGCCGTCAAAGTAGATATTGCCCGCAACGGAGCCGCCGGCGGCAAGGGTGCCAGACTGCAGCTCGTCAGAGCCTTCGCTGTAATAGCCCTGGTTCTGCTGGGCGCCGTTGGCGTCCTCGCCCTTCCAGTCGTAGACATTGTAATCCGCGCCCTCATCGCCATTGTTGACGTACGTGACGTGAATGCCCGTCATGGTCGAACCGTCAAAATTGGTAAGCCCGGTCTGCACGGAATCGACAGTAACGGAAAGACCGGCAGCCGTGGTCACGGTCGTGCCGACGGCCAGGTCGGTCGTTGGCTGTTCCTCCTTTTTCGACTCCTCCTTCTTATCTGCGTCGCCGGCGTCCTCGGTAACGGTCGCCTTATCGCTGCCACAGCCCGCAAGCAGGCCGGCAGTCCCCAAGGCAACGGTGGCGAACGCGCCAAGCGCAGCGCGACGGCTCAGCAGCACTTCGTTTTCGAGCTTTTTCATCATGCATCCTTCCATCTATCCGGCTACCGTGCCGGCACACAGCACATCGTAGGAAGGATTAAACTTGAATTCATTAGCTGAGAGCTAAGGTTGCCATACAGAAGAGCGTGAAGCGCGTGTCCATCGCCGATGACACCTCGAGGCTTGCCAACATCGATTAGAACTACTGGTTCTACGGCTGCAGTGCCTTGCCTCGATTTCCGACATGGCGAACCTGCGCGGCGTGGTCCATGCGGACGAAGACGCTCTCGAGCATGCCCTACACGCTCGATGCTCGCACGAGCTCGACAAGAATCCTGGTAGATGCGAGCTGAGAGCCACCCAAGGGTCACATGGGCTCGACCACATTCAACAACCACAAGGCCATCGTGGACGGCAACGACACGGCCTGCGACTCAAAGCAGACGATGCGCACGATGTGCCGAATAGACCGCGAGGAGCAGGCGGAATACCTCATAATAGCCGGGCAGTCCCTACGGCATAGGCTAGGCAATGGGGTGTGGGGCGTGTAGCAAGGACTAAAGCAGGTCGCTTTCCACCTCAACGTCTTCGATGCTTTCGATCTCCGCTTCAGTGGGCAGGGTCCCATCGGGGTCCTCGCCCTCCATGAACATCCTGATGGCGTTCTTAGCAATGATGCTCGTCGATGCCACGTCCACGCCGCCGCCAATCAAGCCGCCGGCGAGGGGCAGCATTTTCCCAAGGTTGATGATACCTTTCTCGCCGAACTTCGTGATAAATCTGAAGCCAACCTTCTGGTTGATCTTCACGAGTGCCGACCCGGGAATCTTCTTGATTGCAGCCTCAAGCGATTTCGTCCCAGTCTTGATGAGCCCCATTTTGACAAGATCACTCGCCGTCGTACCTGTGAGGCACATGTAGATCATCGTCTGAACTTGGTCGGACGTAACGTCATAGCCACCCATCTTCGCGATGCAGGCGATCATGCGCATCTGAACGTACATGACGCTGCTTATGTTCGCGGGAATTGCGACCGGAAGCGTAATCAAGCCCCCGAGCCCGGTGACGAAACCTGAGGTTCCGCATTTCATGACCTGCCACTTTGCGAGTGCCCTTGCGGCATCATCGGGCGACTTCGCCTTTCCCGTGTAGTCGGCAACCATCTCGTCGACCGAACGACTCACCTTAGGGACGCCATTCAGTGCGCTCCTGTAGATGGTATCGAGCAGCTTGCCGGCCGATTCCTCATCGATGGGAATCTCGAAGCCTTTGGCCTTTTCAACCGTTTCTTTCTCTCCCGTCTTCTTAGCCATGGCTCTTCCTTTCTCGCAGCTTTGCTTTCACAATGACCCTTGCAAATTCTGCGAACCGTCCATCAATCTTTGGACATTTTACCTCGCGATTTATAGCGATAATTCAGCTGCCAGCTGATTTGTGGCCGCAGCGAATGATGGGCTCGCAAGTTGGCCTATGTCCTGTTGGTGGGTCCTTATGGAATCTATTGCGATGAGCTGGCATGGGGGCTGGCGATCGCGGCCCGCATCCCCGTGTTACTGGCGGCGGTGCCCTCACGCCAAACACTTGCACATTCGGATTGCTACACAACGAATGAAACTTGTTGATGTGGGGCGCGGTTCATTCAGGGTCCGTCCCCTCGCTTCATCCTCAAGAAGCTCGTCGAAACCTACCCCACCGTGACGGATTCCCCGGTAAAGGCGCTCACAAGCAACAGGATAAAGAAGGCCAAATAGCTGATGCTCAGCAGGTAGGCGATGATCAAAAAGGCAATCCATCCTACATTGGTCTTACCTTCGGCGCGGCGTTGCTCGCGAGAACGGCGCAGCCAGACCGTCACGCCAATGGCCACAATCAGCAGCACGAGCGCCGCCGCGGCCAACCCGGCAAGCGCAAACATCACGCCAATGCTCACAGCAATAACCGGAAGCAGTAGCAAGCCACACCCGCATCCACCCGGACTATATACGGAAGACTGTCGGCGTCGCCTCATCGCCACCCCCCATCATCTTTGAGCACTACAGTGCGATGGCCTGCTGAACAGGAACGATCTTATCGAGTTCCGGTTCGATCCGCCTTTTCTCGGCCTCAAGGTCAAACGCCACCTGAGCGCGCAGCCAATAACCATCCGTCAGGCCAAAATAACGGCAAAGACGAAGGTCGGTGTCGGCCGTCACACGACGCCTTCCCAAGATAATCTGTCCAATGCGTTGAGCCGGAATCCCGGTCTCCTTAGCAAGGCGATATTGAGAAATGCCCATGGGGACAAGAAATTCCTCTTTGAGAAGCTCGCCAGGAGTCACCGGCGGCAGCAAATCAGACGCAGTCTCATCACTTGTGATAATCGGCGATTTCGACATTCCAAGCCATCCCCTGTCTCCACTCAAAACAGACCCGATAGCGCTCGTTAACACGGATGCTATATTGACCGGCACGATCGCCCTTCAAAGCTTCCAGGCGGTTGCCCGGTGGAACGCGAAGATCATCAAGCGAAGCACAAACCTGCAGTTGGCGAATCTTCCTCAACGCAACACGCTCAAAGGGCACGAACCTCCTGACCCGCACACCCATGGCAAAGCGTTCGGTATCCTCATCTTTATACGATGCAATCATAGTATCGCCTTACGTTAGTAACGTCAAACGTTTCTACAAACTTACATCTCTATTATATCGTACGTTTGTTCGTGTTTTCTAGAACAAATAGCCCTTCACGCCTTAGTCAAGCAAAAGCAATCGTTTGTAGACATCGAGGCCTTTGAGCAGGATTTCCTCGTCAAAGAGCATGGTATCAGTATGCAGGGCGCTCGTGGCATAGGCGGGGCAGCCATCCGAATCGATCGGGTTTTCTTGTCCCTCCGGCACGCCCATACCCAGCAGGAAGAACACACCCGGCAGATGGCGCTGATAGAAGGCGAAGTCCTCGGCGATTAGCAGTGGCTCGTCCACAAGTTGCAGCTCAGACAAGGCAGGCGCAATGTGGGCGAACAGCTCGGGGTCGTTATCGACCGGCGGATAGCCCTCGGCAAAGTCGAGGTCGTACGTACAGCCTGTTGCGGCGCAGGCCTCGTCCAACACGCGGCGCACGCCCTCGCGCGCACGGTCGAACATACCGTCCGTAAATACGCGGAGGCTGCCAGCCACATGGGCCTCCCCCGCCACCGCATTGCAGACGGTGCCAGCCTGCAGCAGGCCGAACTTACCAATGCAGGGCTCGTCGGCACCTAACTCGTCCATGAGCTCGCGCTCGGAAACCAAGAACTTGGCCGCTGCCAGCGCGGCATCATGCGATTCCTCGACTGGAACGCCGTAGGTCTTGGCGATATGGATGCTCGCGCCATGGATATGAATGTGCGTCTCGCTTGAGCGCGCCAGCAGCGGACCGGAACAGCTCGCCAACGTGCCGGCGGGCAAATCGGGCC
The DNA here is from genome assembly GCF_003436735.1 of Collinsella sp. TF12-2AT. Classification (NCBI taxonomy): domain Bacteria; kingdom Bacillati; phylum Actinomycetota; class Coriobacteriia; order Coriobacteriales; family Coriobacteriaceae; genus Collinsella; species Collinsella sp. TF12-2AT. The sequence continues at coordinate 31,584 of NZ_QSQK01000015.1, forward strand.
ATACGTGGAAGCCAAAGATGCGATCCGCCCCGTAGCGCTCGAATACACCGCTCTCGCACACCGTCTTGGCGCCACCAGTCGTCTCCTCGGCCGGCTGAAACACAAAGAGCACATTGCGCTTAATGGCGCCCGGCTGCTCACGGATCGTACGGTCAACGAAGGTTGCCGCCGCAAGCGCCATGGCCATGTGTCCATCGTGTCCGCAAGCGTGCATCTTTCCGGGATGCGTCGAGGCAAAGGCCGCGCCCGTCGCCTCCGCAATGGGCAGGGCGTCCATATCGGCGCGAATCGCCGTGGCATGCGCGGCGCCCGTGCCAGCGTCAAAGAAAGCGCAGACGCAGCTGGGGCACGGATGGGTCACCTCGCAAGCGAGCGGCGCCAACACGCCCTCGATATAGGCGATAGTCTGCGGAAGATCGAAATCAAGCTCCGGAATGCGATGGAGATCGCGGCGATAGCGACGGAGTTCTTGGAGCTCGGTCATAGAGGTTCCTTTCATGGGTGCGCGTCGGTTGCCATCTATTGTGCCGCAAGATTGCTACACCCTTATTTCCAGCATATCCTTGCATTTTTTAAACGTTATATACGAATACTCTTGTTTGGTAAAGTGCAACGTGGTAGGGTCTTTACCACTTGATAGAGGCGCGGGCACGAAGAACCGCGGGCGAGCCGGCAGGCTTTGACCCCGTGGGGAGGCGAAACCCGCCGAACTGGGTTTTTCGGGCACGAACAACCTGGTGGGCCTGCGGGAAACACCCGCAGGACTGTCTGCAGCAATGCGGGAGCGCTATCCGGACATTGGGTCCACGCTATGCGGATTCGATGCGCAGGTAGCGCCGTCTGGATAGCGAGGTTTACGGGACATGTCACTGACTCCCAACGAGGCATATGCGGCAAAGCAGCCGTTTGTGGACAAGGAGACGCTCGAGCATATCGTCGAGCAATTCTCCACGCCGTTTCATCTATATGACGAGGCGGGCATCCGCCGCAACATGCAAGAAGTGCGCGACGCCTTTGCCTGGAACCCGGGCTTTAAGGAATACTTTGCCGTCAAGGCCAACCCCAACCCGGCGCTCATCTCCATTCTCAACGAATACGGCTGCGGCTGCGATTGCTCGAGCTATACCGAGCTCATGATCGCCCGCTCGCTGGGCATCACCGGCCACGACATCATGTTCTCGTCCAACGACACGCCGGCGGCCGACTTTGAACTCGCCGACAAGCTGGGCGCCATCGTCAACTTTGACGACATCAGCCATATCGAGTTCTTTGAGCGTGTCGCGGGGCCCATCCCCAAGACAGTCAGTTGCCGCTTTAATCCGGGCGGCTTGTTCCAGCTCTCCAACGGCATCATGGACAACCCGGGCGACTCCAAATATGGCATGACCACCGAGCAGCTCTTCGAGGCCTTCCGCATGCTCAAGGCCAAGGGCGCTGAGGACTTTGGCATCCACGCATTCCTTGCCAGCAACACCGTCACCAACGACTACTATCCCAAACTCGCGCGCATTCTCTTTGAGCTTGCCGTGCGCCTGGAGCGCGAGACCGGTGCACACGTCGCCTTCATCAACTTATCCGGCGGCGTCGGCATCCCCTACCTGCCCGAGCAGCAGGCTAACGACATCCATGCCATCGGCGAGGGAGTGCACGCGGCATACGACGAGATCTTGGTTCCCGCCGGCATGGACGATGTGGCCATCTGCACCGAGATGGGCCGCTTTATGATGGGCCCCTACGGCTGTCTGGTCACCAAGGCCATCCACGAAAAGCAGATCTACAAGGACTATATCGGTGTCGACGCAAGCGCCGTCGACCTCATTCGACCTGCCATGTATAGCGCCTACCACCACATTACGGTAATGGGTCAGCCGAGTGGCGCCGACAAGACCGCAGCGCCCGTCACGGACACGTACGACATCACGGGCAACCTATGCGAGAACAACGATAAGTTCGCCATCGATCGCGAGCTGCCGCATATCGACATGGGCGATGTGCTCGTGATTCACGATACGGGTGCGCACGGCTACTCCATGGGCTACAACTACAACGGACGCCTACGCTCCGCCGAGGTCCTGCTGCGCCCCGATGGCTCGGCCGACCTCATCCGCCGCGCCGAGCGCCCGGGCGATTACTTCGCCACGCTCGACGTGCTGCCGTGCGGCCGAGAGCTGCTGGCGAAGTCGCACGCCGAAAGTGCCCGCCGTCGCGCCCAGGACGAGCGCCTGGCAGTCGCCGCCCAATGGAACAAACGCATCCAGATCGCGGAAGCGAAGGAGAAGAACATGGACATCCGCAACCTCGAGGGTTCGATCGTCGCCCTTGTCACGCCGTTTAAAAAGGACGGCAGCGTCGACTTTGATGCACTCGAGCGCCTTATCGATTTCCACCTGCAAAATGGCACTGACGCCATCCTCACCCTGGGCACCACCGGAGAGAGTGCCACGATGACCGACGACGAGGACAACTCCGTTGTCGCCGCAGTGGTCAAGCAGGTTGCGGGCCGCGTCCCCGTCATCGCCGGCTCGGGCTCCAACTCCACGCAAACCATGCTCACCAAGTCGCTCACTTACCAAGGCCTGGGCGCCGACGGCCTGCTGCTCATTACCCCCTACTACAACAAGTCAAATGAAGAGGGCATCTACCAGCACTTTAAGACCGTCGCCGATGCCGTGGACATCCCTTGCATCCTCTACAACATCCCCGGCCGCTGCGGCTGCAGCATCAGCGAGCGCAACGTAGAGCGCTTGGCTGCGCACCCCAACATCATGGGCATTAAGGAAGCCTCGGGCAACGTCGCCTACGCGGCCAAGATCGCCCACCTGCTGTCTGATGACTTCCGCATGTACTCGGGCGAGGATGCACTCACCGTGCCGCTCATGAGCCTGGGCGCTTCGGGTGCCATCAGCGTGTGGGCCGACGTACAGCCGCAGCTCGTGCACGACATGTGCCGCGCCTATCTGGACGGTGACGTAGCGCGCGCCCGCGATATCCAGATTGCCGGCCAGCCGCTCATCAACGCCCTCTTTAGCGAGGTCAACCCCATCCCCGTTAAAGAAGCGCTCGCCCAGATGGGTATGATCGAGGCAAACTACCGCATGCCGCTGTGCCCCATGGCCGACGATACGCGTGCCGCACTTACCGATGCTCTGAAGGGAGCTGGTCTGCTTGATTAAGACCGTCATTATGGGAACGGGCCGCATGGGCTCGCTCATCCGCACCACTGCCGAGGGTATTGTCGATACCGCCGGACAGCCCGTTTTCGACATTGTGGCCCAGATCGGTTTTGACCTGTCTGAGCTCGAAAGCGCCCCGGCAGCCGACGTCATCATCGACTTCTCGAATGTCGTGACCTTCGATGCCGTCGTTGCCTATGTCGAGCGTACAGGCGCGGCGTTGGTCTCGGGCACCACGGGCTATACGCCCGAGCAGATGGATCGCCTGCGCGAGCTAGGTCAGAGCGCCCGCGTCATGCACTCCGGCAACTACTCCATCGGCATCGCGGCCCTGCGTCATCTGGTGGCACAGGCCACGCGCGAACTGCCTGGCTTTGACTGCGAGATCGTCGAGACACACCACAACCAAAAGGTCGACGCTCCCAGCGGCACCGCCAAGCTGCTACTCGACGCCGTCGTCGAGGCCGAGCCCGAGGCAGGCTACCAGCCCGTCTATGGCCGCGAGGGCATGTGCGGCGCGCGCGACCCCAAGGAGATCGGCATGCACTCGCTGCGCGGCGGCACGGTCGCCGGCGTACACGAAGTGAGTTTCTTTGGCCAAGACGAGGAAGTCACGCTCACGCATCGCGCCACGAGCCGTCAGATCTTCGTCAACGGCGCTCTGGCAGCCGCGCAGAAGCTCGTCACCCGCGAGCACGGCTTCTATACGTTCGACCAGGTCATGTTTGCCTAACCAGGTATCAACCGGATCCACCCAAAGGAGAGACAGCAAATGAGCAATGCAGCCGAGATGGATGCCCAGGAGATTATCAACTACATCGCCACAGCGCCCAAAAAGACGCCCGTCAAACTGTACGTGCGCGAGAAGCCCGGCATGAAGGTCCAGTGGGGCAATGCGCACGTCTACGGCGGTCGTCGTGGCAAGACCGTCTTTGGTGACTGGGATGAGCTCAAAGCCATCCTTGATGCCAATGCCGATTCCATCGATTACTACGATGTGGAGAACGATTGCCGCAACTCCGCCGTGCCCATGCTCGACCTTAAGGGCATCAACGCCCGCATCGAGCCGGGCGCGATCATCCGTGACCGCGTCGAGATCGGCGATCGCGCCGTCATCATGATGGGTGCCATCATCAATATCGGCTCCGTCATCGGTGAGGGCTCCATGATCGACATGGGCGCCGTGCTGGGCGGCCGCGCCACAGTGGGCAAGAACTGCCACATCGGCGCTGGAACCGTGTTGGCAGGCGTCGTTGAACCCGCAAGCGCCACGCCCGTCATCATCGAGGACGATGTCATGATCGGCGCCAACGCCGTGGTCCTGGAAGGCGTGCACGTAGGCAAGGGCGCTGTCGTTGCCGCCGGCGCCGTGTGCGTCGAGGACGTCCCCGCTGGTGCCGTCGTGGCCGGCGTCCCCGCCCGCGTCATCAAGATGCGCGATGAGAAAACCGACAGCAAGACCGGCCTCGAAGAGGGACTACGTCAGCTTTAATAGTTACGCGGTTTTACCAAGAAGGCCGAAGCCCCAAAGGGCTTTGGCCTTTTCGTTACGGTCAATCTACTCGAGCCGCTATCGATTCTCGATGCTGCCGATGTTTTTGAGCTCGATGGAGATGAGGCCGTTGGGTTCGTTGACGAACTCGATGTACTCGGAGTTCGAGCCCATCTCGGCCGGAAAGCTGATCTCGATGCCCGTGTCGGTACGAATCTTGTGGTTGCGCACGGCCGCACGCTCGACCTGCTTGCGCTCCACGGGCACACGCTCGGGCACCTTCTCTTCGGTCAGCGCCGCACGTACGCTCTCCTTGATGACCGGTTCGTCCTCAAAGACCTCATCGACGATATCCCAAGGCGGAAGCTCCTCGTCATCCTCGACCTTCTCGGCAACGGCAGCCTTAACCTTAGCGAGCGCTACGGCCGTATTGGCACCGTGCTCCTCGGCGACTTCCTCGACCACACGCGTCACGGTGTCGATGACCTCCTTGCCCGATACGCCCGTGTCGCACTGCAGCAGGCCATCGGGGATAAGCATACGGTCCTCGCCGGCAATCTTGCGCTTCTTGTCCACGTAGCCGATCTCCATGGTACTCGCGCGCACGATGGCATAGCTCGGCACCTTTTGCGAGGGGTTCGGCAGAATGGCGTAGTGGCGCGCGATGTCGTTGCGCACCTCTCCCTCCTCGCGGCCCACTTCGTGCATAAAAGCCTGCTTGGAGCCCAGCAGCATCACGGCAAACCAGCGGGCATCCTCATCGTCGTCAAAATCGGCCACGAGCACGTCGGTGGACTCGGCTTTCTCGGCTTTGGTGAGCTCGGAGGAGATAAACTCCGCAATCTGCTGCGACAGGTCTACGAACTCGCGCTCGCCAAAGAAATAGCCCTTGAGCTCGCCGCCAAACGCAGAGTTCTCGGCAAACGTGGCGCGCTTATTGTCGGCCGAGGTTCGTGCGCGGCGCAGATGCGTGGTCACAAAGTTGCGCACGGTACGGCTCTCGATATCGAGCTCGCGCTGGCTCATGACGTTGACGGCAGAGTCAAAGTCCAGGATATGCAGAATCGCGTGATTGATTTTCATATACGGCATTCCGTTCTAGATCGATTTCGGCACGAACCAGTATAGCGGTCGAGCCCTCCCCGAGCGCATCGAAGATTGGTACATCGGGGACAGGTTGCTTTGCACCAATGGCTAGCGCAGGAGCTCGGACTGCCAAGCCTCGAGCTGTTCTGCCAAACTCTTGCCGGCAGCGGGCATGTCGATCTGGGGTCGTTTGGGCAGCAGTGCGCATTTAAGGATTGCCACGATGGTCTGCGAGACAAAGCGTCGCGTATCCTTGTCAAAGCCTTGTGCAGCCTGGAGCATCACGGGCAGGCTCTCGCGCAGATTCCCAGCGATATCCGCAAACCGCTCAGCACCCGTAGCCTCAAACACGGAGAACAATGCATCTACAAAACGCTCGCGCTCGGCAGGCCCCACTGCAAGAGCATCTCGCGAATGGAGCCATCAACGTATCGAGCACCGGCGGACAGGCGCTCACAGTACACGAAGTCGCGACCATCAACCACCCAGCTAAAGGGATTGTGCTGCAGCAGGCTGAACTCAGTGCTCTCAACGATGGCATAGTCCTCCTGTGTCTCGAACATCATGCCAAAGATCGACGACCGAGGTAGCGTCTTATCGATGCGGCCGGAAAGATCGGCAAAGGCGTTGCCGTTCAGAAACTCCTCGACGAAGCCAGGACCATCATGGGAATACACCCGTTCGATTCGCTCACGGGCGACATCGGAGCACATCGCCGCACCGTACACCGCAAGGTTTCCACCCTTGGAATGACCTCCGCACAAAAGCGGCCCGTCAATCGCATCCGCCGCCTCGTCCACATAGCGCGCCGCGGATTCCTGGGCCGGCACAGGACACCGGAACGCCATGTTAAAGTCCTCTTTCCAGCCCACAATCGTACTGTCGGTCCCCCGGAAGGAAAGATAGCTAAACCCCGCCGGAAACCGGAACGCCATGGCTGCAAACTGCTCTGTCGCTACCACATCGCTCACGGCACGATAGCCGCAAACGTGCACGCCACGGTAACGAGGGTTTGCTGCCACGGCCTCCAACAAGGCCCTGCTCCCCTCTGGATCCCACAAGTCGTCAATCATGTCCCGGTAGCACTCGGCACGCAGCAGTTCGCGTACGTCTAGGCCCTGCCAGTTCGTCAGCTCCGCCATATCACCCGGCAAACGTAAATAGGACAACCACGCAAAGACCAGGCTATCCACCGCGCAGAACGACCGCTCCTCAAACGGATCAAACACCGTCTGGGCATATGTCAAAAAATTAGGCGAATCCGACATGACTCTCCCATCAACTATGGCGCATTGGGGTAGGGTTACTTTGCACCAAAAAGGCGCCCGGACCGTGTGGACCGGACGCCTTTCATTGTAGCCTGTTGCCCAAAAGAGCTGGATTTAGCAGGAGAAGTCGACGCTGTCGATGATGTCCTTGAGGGCCTTGGCGGAGGCGGTAAGCTCATGCTGCTCGTCATCGTCCAGCGGCACGGGGACGCGGCAGACAACGCCGTCGCGGCCAACGACGGTCGGCATGGAGATGGCAAGATCAGACAGGCCGTACTCGCCCACCATGAGCGAGGAGACGGGTAGAACGGTCTGTTCATCGCGCATGACGGCAGTGCAGATGCGCTTAACGGCCATGGCGACACCGTAGTAGGTGGCGTGCTTCTTCTCGATGATGGTGTAGGCGGAGTTCTTGACGTCCTCGGCGATGCGCTTCTCGGCGGCCTCGTGCTCCAGGTGGCCGTGAAGCTCGCAGAAGGTGTTCAGCGGCACGCCGGCAACCTGAGCGCTGGACCAAGCGACAAACTCGGAGTCGCCGTGCTCGCCCATGACGTAGGCCTGAACGTCGCGCGGGTCGACCTCGACGTGGGCGCCGAGCATCTGCTGCAGACGGCCGGTGTCGAGCACGGTGCCGGAGCCGATGACGTGGCCCTCGGGCAGACCGGACATCTTGATGGCGGCGTAGGTCAGAACGTCGACCGGGTTGGAGACGATGAGCAGAATGCCGTCGAAGCCAGACTTCTTAATCTCGGGAATAATGGACTTGAAGATGCTGACATTCTTGTTGACCAAGTCCAGGCGGGTCTCACCGGGCTTCTGGGCAGCGCCAGCGGTGACGACGATCATGGCGGCGTCGGCGACATCGGAATAATCGCCGGCGTAGATCTTCATCGGCTCGGCAAACGTCATGCCGTGCGCGATATCCAGAGCCTCACCCTCGGCGCGGTTCTTGTCCACGTCGATGAGGACCATTTCGGAGAACAGACCGCTCTGCATCAGCGCGAACGCCGAAGACGAACCGACGAAACCGCAACCGACAATAGCGACCTTCTTCTCGTTAACCATTAGAAACTCCCATCTCTCTCCACAAGCAAGCCGCCCGGGAACGACCCGAGCGGCTTGCCGTAATCCCAATACATCCAATCGGGACTTTGATTATGCTCCTATTCGCAGCCAAAAATCGACCGTTTACCGAAATTGTTTGCAGGATTCGTAAAATAACTGCACGAAATCGGTTTCGAACTATTGACGAGCCTAAATGATCTTCTAATACAGGCCCGCCTCGCGAATAGCCTCGACAGCCAGAGCGATCTGATCGGGCGGCAGGACCAGCGCCATGCGCACGTGTCCCTCGCCCGAAGGACCAAAGCTCGCGCCCGGCGTCACCACAACGCCGGCCTTCTCCATGAGCTCCTCGCAAAACGCCATCGAGTCAGTGCGGCCGCCGGGAAGCTTGGCCCACACAAACATGGAACCGTGCGCGTTGGGGCGCTCCCAGCCTAGGCCCTCAAGACCGTCGCACAGGGCGTCGCGGCGCTCCTGGTACTTCAGACGTTGCGCCTCCACCTCATCACGCGGACCGTTCAGGCAGGCGATGGCAGCCTTTTGGATCGGGAAGAACATGCCAAAGTCGATCTGGCCGCGCAGCTTGGCAAAGGCAGAGACCACATCCTCGCGGCCGACCAAAAAGCCGATGCGGGCGCCAGTGACGTTAAACGACTTGGAGAGCGAGAAGAACTCCACACCCACCTCAAGCGCACCGGGATACTGCAAGAAGCTGCCGCCCGGCTCACCGTCAAACACGATATCGGAGTATGCATTGTCGTGAACGATGAGCAGGTCGTGCTCGCGGGCGAAGGCGATGATCTCCTCGTAGACCTCGGGCATGCCCACCGAGCCCACCGGGTTGGCGGGCAGCGATACGATCATATACTTGGCACGATCGGCCACCTCGGGATCGATACCCGCCACATAGGGCAGGTAATTATGCTCGGCAACCAGCGGATAGTACTCGAGCTTGGCATCGGCAATCTTGGCACCCGCCTCAAAGACCGGGTAGCACGGATCGGGCACCAGGATGGTGTCACCCGGATCGAGCAGGGCCAGACCCAAGTGGCCCACGCCCTCCTGCGTGCCGTTGCACGACTGCACCATAGACGGCGTAATGCCCAAAACGCCAAAGCGGCGCTCATAGTAATCGCACACGGCTTGCTTGAGTTCGGGCAGGTCGCGCAGGGCATACTTCCACATCTCGGGGTCCTGGGCCGCTTGCGTGAGCGCCTCGACCACGTGGTCGTACGGCTTAAAGTCGGGCGTTCCCACGCTCATGTTGTAAATGGTCTTACCCTGAGCCTTCAGCGTGAGCAGCTTGTTGTTGAGCGAGGCGAAGACCTCCGCGCCAAAGCGGTCGAGACGCTGCGATGCCTGCATGGTGCCACCTTTCGATATAAAAAACGCGGCGCTCCGACAAGAGCGCCGCGCGATACGGGCCATCAGATTGCAAAAGTGTAACGCTTGCAAACCCCGTATTGGTTCAATTTAGCCAACCTTAGTCAATTGGATTGAGTGCGTCGATCTGCGCAAGCCACAGATGCGAGCTGGCGTCACTCGGCATACGCCAATCGCCGCGCGGGCTGAGCGTCACCGAGCCCACCTTGGGACCATCGGGCAGGCAGCTGCGCTTAAACTGCTGGGCAAAGAAGCGACGGTAGAACGTACGCAGCCACGTGTGGACGGTCTTGGCATCGTAGACACCCTCAAAGCTCTTGAGCGCCATGCGGTAGATCTTGCCGGGCTCAAAGCCAAAACGCAGCAGGTAGTAGAGGAAGTAGTCGTGCAGCTCGTACGGGCCCACCAAATCCTCGGTCTTCTGCGCAATCTCGCCGTCGCCCGTGGGCGGCAGAAGTTCGGGAGACACCGGCGTATCGAGGATATCGAGCAGCACCTTGGCGATGCGCCCGCCAAAGACATCGGCCGCATAGCGCACCAGATGGCGCACGAGCGTCTTGGGAACGCTCGAGTTGACGGCGTACATGCTCATATGGTCGCCGTTGTACGTAGCCCAGCCGAGCGCCAGCTCCGACAGGTCGCCGGTGCCGATGACAAAACCGCCAGCCTGGTTGGCCAGGTCCATCAGGATCTGCGTACGCTCGCGGGCCTGGCTGTTCTCGTAGGTCACGTCCTGCACGGCCGGATCGTGCTCAATGTCCCTAAAGTGCTGCTCCACGGCCGCGTGAATCGAAACCTCGCGGAAGCTCACGCCCAGGTCGCGGGCGAGCGACTCGGCATTCGACTTGGTGCGATGCGTCGTGCCAAAGCCGGGCATGGAAACCGCCGTGATACCCGTGCGTGGCAGTCCCAGTGCATCGAAGGCACGCACGGTCACAAGCAGTGCCAGCGTGGAGTCCAAGCCACCCGAAAGACCGATGACTGCAGCCTTGGTACCCGTATGGGCAAGGCGGGTCTTGAGGCCCGCAGTCTGCAGATTGAGAATAGTCTCGCAACGCTCGGCCAGATCACCGTGGTCGGCCGGCACAAAAGGCGCGCGAGGGAAAACACGGTCGATATCGCAGGCATCGCGCAGGACAGACTCTTCGGCCAACACGCCCTCAAAAGAGAACTCAACGGTCGTGGCCTCCGGCGCATCGTCCGCGCGCGTCCACGTCGTCGAGCGACGGCGCTCGGCAACCAGACGATCGAGGTCGACATCGGCAACCGCCATGTCGCAGGTAAGCAGTTTGGTGGCGGCCAGCTTAGAGCCGTTTTCGTAGATCAGGTTCTCGCCCGCAAAGACCATGTCGGTCGTAGATTCGCCCTCACTCGCATCCGCGTAGGCATAGGCGCAGTACAGGCGCGCACTCTGGTTGGAGATGAGGCTGCGGCGGTAATCCGCCTTGCCGATAATCTCGTCCGAGGCCGACGGGTTGAGGATCACCGTCGCGCCAGCAAGCGCCATCTCGGTCGAGGGGGGCGCCGGTACCCACAGGTCCTCGCACACCTCGACACCCAGCACCAGATCCTCGGCACCTTCATCGCAGCAGCGGTAGACAAGCCCCGAGCCAAGCGGCACCGGACCCTGACCAGCAAATTCAATCCACACGGGATCGGCCGGCGCCGGAGCAAACCAGCGGCGCTCATAAAACTCTCCGTAGTTGGGCAAGTACTTTTTGGCCGTAAGGCCCAAAAGCTCGCCCGCACAGCACACGGCGGCGCAATTGTAGATGTTTTCGGCCACCGCGACGGGAAGACCGATGGTAAAGACGATCGGCAGCTCACGGGTTTTATCGAGAATGCGCACGAGCGCCGCCTCGCAGGCATGCAGCAGCGTGCGGTTATGGAACAGGTCGGCCGCGGTATAGCCGCACAGGTTGAGCTCGGGCAGTACCAACGCGCGAACGCCGCGCTCGGCAGCCTCACGAACAGCCGTCAGCGCAACCTCGGCATTGCCCTCGACATCGGCCACGCGAATCCGCGGCGACGCCGCCGCCACACGCAAAAAGCCATGGTTCTTATTAGCCGAAACGCAGCATTGCCTTGTTGATCTGGACACTGGAGGCCCCTTCTACCCTGAGATTCAGTCTAACGGACGTTCACATATCTCTAGCTAGCCAAAGCAACCTCCCAGTTTACTGAGACGCCAACCTGTGCTAAGAGCATGTATTCCAAAAATATCTTTAATTAAAAAAGGAGAAATCGATAATCGACTTCTCCTTTAAGCGAGGCAAGTAAATTCCGAAACTAATGGCAGAATTTATCCATGTAGTCCTCAAAGTCGAACACTTCTACCACGACGCCCTCTTCCTGAGACTCTTTCAGTTGCTCCAAGAGATCTTTGTTAATAACGTCCATGTAGAAACCTCCTCTATCTAATCGATTGTAGTATATCTGCTTTCATGCAATTATCAACCAACTTGTTTAATTGCTCCTCGCTTGCCGATAGTCCCTCTTTTTTCAAAATGTCGCGCACCTCGTTCTTAGTAATCGGCTTTTCAAACAACGAAAGCAAAGCGAACGAAAAATCATTAACCGCACACATTCTATGGGTGGCACAACTCAGCAGTACTCTTAACCCCTCTTTTGAGCGTCCGACTTCTTTAACAAACGAACTTTTAACCAATTGAAAACCATTATCGTGCATTACATAATCGGCATCGATATTTGTATTCAGCAATCCATAATGCAACAGTTCTTCTATCGCCCTTGTCAGCTCGAGGTCGCCCTGATCAAGAATAAGAGAAATGCTACAATCGGCCTCCAATAAACGGGCCAACTTAAGGTATACCAACTGGGAAACAGCATAGACATGATGGTATTCAGAATTATAGAAGTAGGCAAATGGCTCAACGAGCACGACAGAGGTCTTGGAATCCAGCCAGATTCGATCAGCTGGATTTAGACTAGTTAGCCGTCGCTTTACTTTGGTCAAATGTCCCTTATACCTGACAGCGTGAATAGAATCTAGAATCCAGGTCACCTCTGAAATATGAAGCCGCTGGGGCAAGTCAATTGTGTCGCTACCGTTTATGACCTCTTGCATATAAAAATCAATATGATGCTCATCAGATAAGGATTTTGCTTCATTTAAAGTTAAACCAGTGCCTGAAACATAATCCACTTCGAGGCGCAAATCCTCATATTGGGACTTCGGCATTACAGAGACACCATACTTATCGGGATGATTCCAAACATCCGACCCCATAACGAGACCAAAATTCGTAAATCCTCTCGTGGAATATGGAACACCACATACCTGTTTTGAATAATTCAAAACATTCTCTGTATAAGCTAAGGTGTTCAGAGCCTCTTCTTTAGTTTCGGTCGGAAAGCCAATCATAAAAAATAGATGAACAGGAATACCCGCATTGAGACAATCATGGATATTGCGATCAATCCAATCAACTCTCGTGTTCTTCTTCATTAGATCAAGAACTCTTTGGTTGTATGACTCGAGGCCAAACTGAATCTGCCTACATCCACTTTGGTATATCTTGTTAAAAACTTCTGTACTTAGGGTTGGAGAGAACCTCGTTTCTCCATGCCAGAAAAACGTTTTTCCCGATGCGTTTATTTCATCCGCGAGTTGCTCCATTCTTTTGCCTTCGAATGTTTCATCCACAAAAGAGAAAACTCTCGTGCCGTATTTTTCATTTAACCGACACATTATTTCAAATACTCTCGATATAGGCATCTTTCGGTAACAACCACCGGTAGCACCGGGAATGGTGCAGAAGGCGCAATGATTAAAACACTGCCTAGAGGAATAAACCGGCAATATTAACTCAGGCATGAAGTATTTAGAAAGGGCGAAGCCATCGAAATCGGGAACTGTATCGTTGATAAATGTTTGCTCAATCCGATGGTTTTTATATATTTCCACCTTTAGCATGGCAAAGGTTTGGAACACAGTCGAGATTGTCATCACCAGAGTCAAGAGCCTCAAGAAGACGTGCAAGCGGCTCTTCGCCGTCATACATCATTATCGAATCAATGTATTCAAAAAAGGGATGCCATTCTTTCATGCAGTCATCTGCTAAACGAGTAATGTAATTGCCGCCCAATGAGACGTGTTTAACAGATGGACATTCTTCCTTAATCAGTTTCGCTAACGTAACTGCAGAAATCAATTGGAAACAGCCGCTCACCGAAATCCCAATAAACTCGATTTTTTCCCTCTGAATACGCTTAAGAAAGGCAGTTTCATAGAAGGAAATAAACGGATTATGCAAGGTATCCGCAAGCGATTTCATTATTTCTGGTGTCGAATAATAATCATAGGGCAGATCTATGGAGTTGAACGTGTATTTAACTCCATATGAGACGCGATTTATGATATAGAGTGCATTTCTAAAAATGTTTTCGGCATATTGTCTTTCTTTTAGATTAAAGTATCTCTTCGATCTGAAAATATCTTTTGCCTCGTCAACATTAAGTGCCGACTTTTGTATCAACTCGATTGTTAATTGAACATTCGAACTAAACGAATCCTTTGATTCCCGATACCTTTTACAGCACTCTTCGACATGTCTAAAAGATAGGAGGTCATCGTAAAATTCCACGTTTAAGTCAACAATGTCAACTTTGTATTGTTCAACCTCTTGAAGATATGACTTCAAAACAGGCAAGGCAAGATACGGCCCCACTGGACTCCATCCTGGGGGAAATACTAAAAGCGTTTTAGGCATATCAACGTCACATCTTTCGCAAATAATTTAATTGAAACACAACTACCATCATAATTGAAAATACACCAAGTCCTGTAACGAGAATTGAGAACATCGCGATGCTCGTGAACAGCGAAACAAGAAGTGTTGAAATAACAACAGCAACCGATTGCAAAGACTCCCTAATTGAAAACAGGCTTATCGATTCAGATCCGTCTCTCGCCAAATCCTGCAGCGATGTTATGAGAAGCACATCTTGAATGGCGTTTCCGGCACCGACGATAAAAAGGAAAATAAACGATATCCCAGACGCATAGCGATAGCCAAACGCCAGATACGCACCGAGCGCAAGATACGTCACAAAACAATATGATTTAACGCAATCGGAACCACTGATTAAACGACCATATATTGTATTTCCGAACAACAGTCCGATTGTAAGACTACTCTGAAGGAATCCGTATTGTATCGATGACGAGTCAAATTGCAATTGCGCTATAGCTGGCAAAAGAGAATTCAGAGAGCCGAATGCCACGCCACTAGAAATATCGATTAATAGGAAACCAATTGCCAAGTGCTTCGCGCTAAGATCACTAAATGCAGTCCTGTTTTTTTCATTTTTGCTTATTCCCTCTTTATCATTAACCTCGATAACCGACGGAACATCTCGCAGCAACCAGAACGACGCGGCAAAAGAAAGCGCGTCTAATGCAAGAACAGCCTCCGCCCCAAATTGAGCGACAACAAAACCGCCGGCAACTGGCCCCAGAACCATCATCAAATTCTGCAGGAACCCAAACGAATTATTAATTACGTCGCGATTGATACTATTCGTATTGGCTCTTAACAACGAGTAAAAGCAGGGCATTTCTACCGTTCGGCAAAGCGATACCGCGCACGTAATAGCAAACATACTCCATTTACTATCAACAAAAATATAGCAAACGAATAATCCCGCGCGAATTAAGTCTGCCAATCTCATGGCCTGCAGTGTCCCGATACCCATCTTCTGAGGCAGCTGCGCGAGCGCAACTGAAAACAGAGAGGGGGCAAATCTGCAGCAGACCATCAAAGCAGTTGCAGAAACATCGTGAGTTACCTCGTAAATCAGCATTGGCAAAGCAATATTCGCACACCAATTGCCTATTTCGCTTATCCCTCTAGCAATATATAGGACCCGAACCGGACGGCTAGCTCTCAATACCGTGAACATCACGATTAACCTCGTATTTCAGGCCTCGTTCATCCCTTAATAGGAATCCATAATCAACCAAGTACCGCCTCAACACGGCATAATCAGGATAGAGCTGTGACAGCACACGATTAACCTGAAGCTCCGTATAACTTGTATTTAATTCAAAGAAAGAGACGGCCCATAGCAGCATGATTCTTTTATAGCTTTCCTTTTTTGGAATTGAAACCAGCTCGCCATTCTTGAGAAATCGTTTTTTAAAGTCTATTAGCTCATCCATTCACATCCTCCATTTCATACGCATCTAATACTAAAAATGCATACGCTTTAGGTCATCGCATTCAGCTTCTTTATTCGAACTAAACTCGAACTAATCTAAATTATTTGCTCAGACACTCTTCGAAAGCTCGTTTTTCACTCTGAGTAAAATGCCCTTCCCAGTCAGTCCACGAACAGGAAGGCAACTCACAACGAGCGGAGTCGAAGCCCTCTGCCGTCGGTCGTTCAAAATGCACGATAACCTTTTCGATATCGCCATCCGCAATCAGGTCAGAATGAATGACCTCGGTACCGTCTTCGAACGTCATATACGGGTACATCACGTAAACCACCTCGCAATCGTAAATCCAGTTTAGCATCAAGCTATTGCACCAAAGACAGCAAGCCCCCTTGATGAGTTGATGGTATCTGTTTAATGTCACGTACGATTCACATCTGGTGGGTACCCTGATGGCTACACAAAACGAAGCAGATTTACACCGGGAGGACCCCGTATGACAACCAAGTACACTGACGCGCCGCGCACGCGCGTCATGACACCGGCCGCGCTCAACAACGGCGTGCACGAGAACCATTCCATCGGACAGACCATGGCCATCGCGCCCAAAAAGGGCCTGTTTGACGACATTTCCATTCCCCAGATCATCGCCGGCGCCGCAGCTGCCGCCACGAGCGTGGCGCTTGCTTCAAAGATCGGCATTGCCGGCTCGGTGATTGGTGCCGCTGTGAGCTCAGTCATCACTGTTGTGTCCTCGCAGGTCTATCGCCACTTTATCTCCGCCAGCGCCGAAGCAATCAAGGGCACGCATGCCGCTGTCGACTACCCTACCGGCGCCTACGAGCCCGTTGAGCCCAATGTCGAGGAGCACCTAGGTGGCGCCGCAACCACGCAGGAGATGCGCCAGGTTGCGGGACGCGCGACCACGGCGCGCGTCGCTCCCAACAGCCTGCGCGCCAAGGCGGCGGCTGAGCGCAGCCAGACGCAAAAGAAGGTCATCGTCTTCTCGATCGCTATCGCCATCGTCGCGGTCATCGCCTGCGCCGGCGCCATCCTTATCACCACTGCCGGTGAGGGTCTGGGCGAGCGTCCAGAGCCAATCCTGTCGTCGCGCACGACCGAGAGCGATGCAAATGGCAACACCCAGTCGCAGGATCAGCAGGCACAGACGGACGATACGCAAGACAGTTCTACCTCTGCCAATTCGTCCTCGAACACCCAAAACCAATCGCAGGGCGTCGATTCCTCTGCGAACAACAGCGGCACGCAATCCGGCACGACTGACTCAAGTCAAACGACTGACGGCTCTCAACCGAGCACGGGCGACCAGGCGAATGGCAATACACCGAGTACGGGATCTACCGACAACAGCAACACCAACAGCTCGAGCGGAACCGCGTCCGGCACGGCATCTGACAGTTCAAGCCAAGGCGCGACATCGGGCAACTAGGCACATTTGCCTCTCATAGATAACCGACCTGTATAACGGGCGCGAATCGACAGCGGTTCGCGCCCGTTTGCCTTGGGCGCCGCCATGGCGAGCGCCATGCGATGGTAAGATGCTTTACATGTGTAAAGAGGAGATTTGCCATGAGCAAGGTACCGTCAAGATTCTTTCGCAAATTGATCGAGGCGGCCTCGGCC
>NZ_QSQK01000016.1:0-41024 GCF_003436735.1 Collinsella sp. TF12-2AT
GTTCCGCTATGCGGTTGTCAATTTGCGAAAGAAATTATGCGTCACCATGAGCAAGACAATAGTTAGGCCCACGCTTTCACTGGGCAACCACATCTATCTGTATCGCCTGCTGCGCGATGCGATTGGATGCGGCAAGCAAACGTTTATGACGCAGGTCGAAGAGGCGCTCGCCGCTGGCGACATGACCGCTTATGACCTGGGCTTCGAATCCACGCGCGAGCTGCTCGAAGAGCTTGACGACTGCATTAAGCTGACCGTCTTTAAGGGCGGTCGCCTGTATGCCACCGTCATCGCCAACGAGGCCTGGGATGCCGCCCTTGCCAAGGGCGAGGACAAGCCCAAGACCGCCAAGGGCGCTAAGCAGTCCTACAAAAAGAAAAAGCGCGGTGAGAAGGACCTCAAGGCTGTGCGCCCCAAGCACGTTAAGCGTCCCGAACCAGAAGCCGCGGTTGAAGCTGTGCCGGAGCCCGAGCCCGAGATAGAGATCGAAGTCGCTATTGAGGTGGCAGCGGAAGCCGAAACCGAAATCGCCGCCATGACCGATCCCGAAGTCATGCCAGAGCAGGAAGCCGCTGTGGAGCTCAACGAGGCATCCAAGTCGACAACCGAAGAGGCGGCTGGCCAGCCCGAGGCGCCCGTGTTCCAGAACCACGATGTCTTTGGCGACAACACCGAGGACAATCAGTCCGACGAGCTCGCGGATCAAGATGCTGCCGAGGCAACACCGGAGCCCGAGGCGCCCCAGCCTGCCATCTCGCTCACGGTTGTCTACGACCCCGAGAACGCCAACGCCGGCATCACCACCATGGTATCCACGCCGGTCGAGGCCAAGCCGAACGTCGAGGCAGAGGACACTCCGCAGGCCGATGCCAAAACCGGGACCGAAGACACGTCCATCTCCGTGGAACCGACAGATTCCATAGCTAAGCCAGAAGCGGCATCTGAGTCTGCACCTGTCATTGAGTCCGCATCCGCACCCGCCTGTGACCAGGCTCCCACACCTGCACCGACTCCGGTCCCCAATTCAGCACCGGCCCCCGCTCCCGCAGCACCGACCATCCCCGGGGACTTCCCCATCGATTTCGCGACCGAGGTCTTCTGCCCTAGCCCGCTGCTGCACCAGCTGTCGACTTATCTCCCCTACGGCGCTGACACCCTCGGCATCGTCGGCGAGTACTACTGGATCGCTCGCGAGCGCGGTACCATCGAGGCCGGCCGTAACCGCGCGAGCTTCCCCCTGCGCTACACACAGGCCGGCAAACGCCACGAAGTCACCGTACGCATTCGCCGCAACACCACCGGCGGCCTCGGAGCCACCTGGGCCATCGACAAGGTCGAAGCCCCGGTCGAGTAAAAAACGGCCTCGGATAGCCAATTGACCATCCGAGGCCGTTTGAATTCAGGCCTTTTAGTTGTCATCGGCGCATATAGACACCAGAGAAGCAAGCTCATCCTCAAGTTGCGGAGCAAAGTATCTAAAAGAAACCTGCGCTCCGGTCGGTATCGACTCAATCATATTCGCAGCATTATCTGAAACTCGGTACGATGCAGTTTCACCTGTCTTCAAATCCTCTATTGAGCAGACAGCGTCTTCAGCATCATTCGACCTAAGCACGCCTTTTCCTTGTAACATCACATCGGCATGCCCGCCAGCTATTTCTAATGAACCTGAGTCTGTCGCAGTCACTTCTCCGGAACCTCCGCGCGATATCTCTTCCTTTGTTGAACAGCCCACCAATGAAGCCATCAGCACCAAAGACAGAGCTAGACGAATCGCCCTACTTCGAAAAAGTCGTTCCATAAGTCCACGCATAATAGCTCTGATCATACTTCAGGAAGGATAAAGATGAATTCCAGCCGTCCGCTATGCCAATCATCTGCCTTGTCTCTCCAGTTTTCTTACCAGTAAGTGTGGCGTAAGCCTCCGCTGTTACAGAATGGGCTGATCCGTTGTACAAACTCGCATGTAAAACATTCGGTCTATTAGAGTTAATCTCATTTTGAATGCTCGCGATAGCCGGAGAGGAGACAGTGCGGGCGATAAGAGCACTTCCTCTGCTTGCGCAGTAATTTGTAAACCCCGTTGCACAGGTTGATATCGGCGTTCCGCCCAAAACAACGCCGGGAACAGTCTGTTCTTCAGCGGAAAGAGCATGGGTATTGGTGTAATTCCATATCTGCATATATTGCGAAGGGTCGCTATATAAATTGGCAATGCCATACAGTTCCGCAACGTTCGAAAAAGCGGTCACCATACAAGCATAGTGGGCAGTAAGCCTCTTAATCTCGCTTTCATCATATGACATAAACTGAGAAATGGAACGAAATCCAGATACTGTGTAATCCTGCATTTGAGTTGCGTAAATTACGACATCGTTCCAGCTTGAAGGTTTATTCGATAAAACGACAGGCCGTCCTTCTATGGAAACAGCCGGGATTGTTCTTCCGCAATTTGTTGTTATTGAACCGTCCAAAGATTGCACACCGAATTCGAATGGATTGATCATTACGACTGGGTTATTGAAAGAATAAGACTCAACACCAAGATCTCCTCCCCGATCCATAGGGCTGACTAAGCCGTCTCCAAAACGATATCCCGTAAGTATTTCATCATCTGAAGCATCTAAAACCAAATAGCCCGCGGCTCTATTGAATGTCACAACCGGAACAATGTAGCCAAGCGGGGACCCATCAACGTCTACAAAAGGAATAGGGTTAGAAGGCGTATACGAAGAGCCGAGGAGTCCCTTTATATATTTATCGGCAAGCTCTTGCGCAATTTCTGAAGTAAATTGTATCTGCTCACCATCAATATTGCCCGTCGAAGCAAAAACCTCTTTCGGACGTGCGGCTAAGGCGACAATTGAAGACGCGACAAGTTGCAGAAAACGACGACGCGAAAGCATATGTTCTTCTTTCTAGAGGAGCGACTTATAAGATACTCCTATTCTATAACCTTTTTTGTAACGTTACAGCACTGGTTATATTTCAATTCGATTTGCTTATGTCCTTGTAACCCAATACGTCTTTACGTTTTAAACGGAATTAGAAAATCACTCATAGCAAAAACGGGCTTTAATCCCAAAGAGATGACTTTGATTATGAATCAACCAGCAGCCAGGGCATAGCTGCAGTGCAATTGCTACAAGAAAGGCCGCCCTTGCTGGCGGCCTTTCTACTTGCTACTAGTCACGCGTGAGCTTGCGGTGAATACGATGCGGCTGGGCTGCGTCCTCGCCCAGGCGCTCGATGCGGTTGGCCTGATAGGCCTCGAAGTTGCCCTCGAACCAATACCAGTTGCCCGGATTCTCGTCGGTGCCCTCCCACGCCAGAATGTGCGTGGCGACGCGGTCCAGGAACATACGGTCGTGGCTAATGACCACCGAGCAGCCCGGGAACTCGAGCAGCGCCGCCTCGAGCGAGGACAGCGTCTCGACGTCGAGGTCGTTCGTGGGCTCGTCGAGGAGCAGCAGGTTGCCGCCCTGCTTGAGCGTAAGCGCCAAGTTCAGACGGTTGCGCTCGCCACCGGAGAGTACGCCAGCGCGCTTCTGCTGGTCCTGGCCCTTAAAGCCAAAGCTCGCCACATAAGCGCGGCTCGGAACCTCGGTCTCTCCGACCATCATGTGGTCCAGGCCATCCGAGACGACCTCCCACAGGTTCTTGTCGGGGTCGATGCCGGAACGGTTCTGGTCGACGTAAGAAATCTTGACGGTCTCGCCCACCTCGAGCTCGCCCGAAGTCAGCGGCTCCAGGCCCACAATCGTCTTGAACAGCGTGGTCTTACCGACACCGTTGGGGCCGATAACGCCCACAATGCCGTTGCGCGGCAGGGTGAACGAAAGGTCATCGATGAGCACGCGGCCATCGAACTCCTTGTGCAGGTGATGGGCCTCGAGCACCTTGTTGCCCAGACGCGGGCCCACAGGGATGCGGATGTCGGTCCAGTCGAGCTTCTGGCTTGCGCGGGCCTCGGCCTCCATCTCCTCGTAGCGAGTCAGACGGGCCTTGTTCTTGGCCTGGCGAGCCTTGGGCGAGCTGCGTACCCACTCGAGCTCGGCCTCCATGCGCTTGGCGAGCTTGGCGTCACGGTTGCCCTGGGCCTCGATACGCGCGGCCTTGGTCTCCAGATACGTGGAGTAATTGCCCTTGTAGGGATAAAGGTGACCGCGGTCGACCTCGCAGATCCACTCGGCAACGTTATCCAGGAAGTAGCGATCGTGTGTGACGGCAAGCACCGCGCCCTGGTAGTTGTGCAGGAAGTGCTCGAGCCACAGGATCGACTCGGCGTCCAGGTGGTTCGTGGGCTCGTCGAGCAGCAGCAGGTCGGGAGCCTCGAGCAGCAGCTTGCACAGGGCCACGCGACGGCGCTCGCCGCCAGAGAGCACGTTGACCGGCATGTCGGAATCGGGCAGCTGCAGGGCGTCCATGGCCTGGCCGAGCTTGGAATCGATATCCCAGCCGTCGGCGGCATCGATCTCGTCCTGGAGCTTGCCCATCTCGGCCATAAGGGCGTCCATGTCGCAATCCGGGTCGCACATCTCCTCGCCGATCTTATTGAAGCGATCGACCTTGGCGATCATATCGCCAAACGCCATGCGCACGTTCTCGATGACAGTCTTGTCGTCGTCGAGCGGCGGCTCCTGCTGCAGGATACCCACGGTGTAGCCGGGGGTGAGCCTGGCATCGCCGTTGGAGACCTCCTCAATGCCGGCCATGATCTTGAGCAGGGTCGACTTGCCCATGCCGTTGGGACCCACGACGCCGATCTTGGCACCGGGGTAGAAGCTCAGGGTCACGTCGTCAAGGATTACCTTGTCGCCATGGGCCTTGCGAGCCTGATACATCTGGTAGATAAACTCCGCCATATGTCTGTCCTATCCTTTCTACCTGCTGTTTCCCTATTCTTGATTCGCTTTAGTGGAAACGAAATGAGAAAACCAGCTCTGAAACTTAACGAAAAAGGGGCATGGTTGCCCACACCCCCTAATACTACCTGGGAAAAGTCCCCCGGAACATACTATGAACTGCGTACGCTAGTTTTCCGCAACCTTAGCGAACGGCTCGCTGCGATTTACGCCACAGCAGATACGAATAGGCGTAGGCAGCTCCGGCCGAACCAAACGCCAGAGCCGCAATCACCGCGGCGACGACTTCACTCGAAAGCACGCTGCCCGCCACGCCCATCACAATCAGGCCAACACCCAGCACCATAAAGCAGGCACCGCCAAAGCGCTGCGTACGGCGCCAGTTCTCGGGATCGGCAAGCGCCCAGGGCGTCTTGATACCGAGCGTATAGTTCTGCTTCACACGCGGCAAGTAGTTGCCTACGCCGATGAACAGCAAACCGACAGCACCGGAAATCAGCACGTTGACCGAACCGACCGCCGGCACCACGCCCCAGACCGTAAGCTCTCCCAGCCAGCTTATGGCGCACATGAACAAGGTGAAGGCAATTACGAAGCCCTGATAGAACTTACCCGAGGTTCGATATGCCTCACCTTTGGGATCGATGCGCGGCACCACGCAGAACATTGCGAGAAGCGCCAGAGGCAGCACGCCGAGCGCGGAGGCCATCCAGCTAGGACCCCAACCGTCGACAGCGCCGTTCGCGCCCCAGTGCGTGGGAATCTGCGCAGGCAAGCTCGGCATCACTATCAGATGCGCTGCGACATTGGCGACGCATAGAGCGACCAGCGCAATCCACACGCGCGACGATACCCCCGTGGAATGAATGCCTTTGTTTTCGTTATTCATCCTTATCACCTTCAGTGTTTGTAAAGCCCATAAACCAACCGATCAAGTCCTGCATGACGGTGGTGTTTAAGCTGTAAACGATGTTTTGGCCATGACGTTCGTCAGTCACCAACCCGGCGTTTTTGAGCGTCGCCAAGTGATGGCTCAATGATGGCTTGCTGATGTCAAAATGCTCGGCAAGCTCCCCTGCCGTGCAATTGCCCTCGCGCAGCAGTTCTAAAATGCGCCGTCGTGTAGGATCGGCCAGCGCTTTAAAACCCTCTCCCGGCATAAGACCTCCTCTCACCATCTCTCATAACGCGCACACTATACTCGATATTTAGATGTTTGTCTAACTATCTAATCGAAATGCTTCAAACCACATCAAAGTAAGCGCCATCGCAACCTATGGGCGATTACCTATAATGGCGATAGCTAAAACACGATTCGCTTCCCCATCGGAGGATGTCTATGACCGAAACCGCAGCCGCAACTCCCAACGAGACACGCGATACCAAGCTCGAGATCATCATGGGCCGCGAGGCACTCGACAAGCTCGCCAACGCCACGGTGCTGATACTCGGCTGCGGAGGCGTGGGCTCTAACTGCTGCGAGGCACTTGCCCGCGGCGGCATCGGGCATTTTGTGATTCTGGACAAGGACATCATCGCGCCCAGCAATATCAATCGCCAGGCCATCGCCTTTCACAGCACCGTCGGCAAGCGCAAGGTCGATGTTATGGAAGCCATGATCCACGACATCAATCCCGCCACCACCGCCATCAAGCGAACTGAATATCTGCTGAGCGACAATATCGACGAGTTCTTTACGAGCGTTTTTGAGCAGACGGGCGGCAAGCTCGACTACGTCGTCGACGCCATCGACACCATCTCGGCCAAGCTCACCATTGCCAAATATGCTCAGGACCACGACATTCGTTTGGTCAGTTCCATGGGCGGGGCCAACAAGCTCCATCCCGAGTGCCTCCGCTTTGCCGACATCTTCGATACGGTACGTGACCCCATGAGCCGCATTATGCGCAAAGAATGTAAGAAGCGCGGAATCAAGAGCCTGCACGTGCTGTTTAGCTGTGAGGAATCGGTTAAAACCCAACCCCGCGACCCGTCCAACATCCACGAGCGTACCGAGTTGGGTACCGCCAGCTTTATGCCGCCCATCATGGGTCAGATGATTGCCGGCGAGGTTATCCGCCAGATCAGCGGGCGCGGCACCGAGCGTGTGCGCGCCGATGGTCAGCGCTTGGACTAGCAGGATGCCTTGCGATGGAACCGCGATTCTTTGACACGCATTGTCATCTTGATTTGATGCTCAGCCCCGATGCTGCAGCCAGTGAGTCGGCGGCGTTGGGTCTGGGGCTCTTTGACTGCGGGGTCGACCCACGCGACTTCGCGGCAGCAAAAAAGCGGGCCAGCCGATACCCAAACATTATCGCGGGCGCCGGCCTCCATCCCTGGTGGCTCGCCGACGGCCGCTGCGGTCCTGCCGAAGTCAATCTGCTTTGCGAAGTTGCTGACCAAGAACGCTATATCGGCGAGGTAGGACTCGACTTTTCCGCGCGCTTTGCCGGAAGCGAACCGCTTCAAATACAGGCACTTGACCGTCTCTGCGATGCACTCGTGCAGTACCCTCTCGCCGGGCGCGTGATATCAATTCACGCTGTTCGTTCGGCAGGAACCGTACTGGACGTCCTTGAGTCATATGGATTACTCACCCCAAGCCCCAACTCCCCCGCCATCATCTTTCACTGGTTTAGCGGCACCTCGAACGAGTTCGTCCGTGCGCGAAACGCAGGCTGCTATTTTTCCGTGAACGAGCGGATGCTCGCTACCAAGCGCGGTCGTGAATACGCCCGACAGATCCCACTCGACCGTCTGCTGCTCGAAACCGACGCTCCAGCCGAACCGCAAGCAGATGCAAGCGCGCGACAGCTCATCACATCGCTAAAAAGCGCCTCCCTGCACATCGCCGAACTTAAAAACTGCGCCGAGGAGAGCGTCGAATCAACCGTTTTAGGAAATTCGCACTCCATATTTGACTTCAACTGACCCCGGTGGGCAAAAAACGCCAAATATGAGTACTGCTGCAAAGCTAGTAGCATTATATTGTGACAAAAGAACGCCTTGATAATGTACAGCTGTTCATTATCAAGGCGTTTTAGCATGGCTAAAGCCATATTTAACAGGTTATAATCGCCCCCAGGCGCTCAACCAGGGCCTTAAAAGCATAATTTCCCTGTTACTAAATTAGTGACAGTACTCATATTTGGCATTTTTTGCCCACAGGGTCCCGAGAAGACAACAATTCGACTTCCCGGGACTGCTCACCTATTCGGAAATCGGCGCTCCATGGCCCCAGGAGCCTTCCATGCCGCATACAGTCGAGGCAAACCCCGCCGCAAAGTCGAGCGCGCGCTCGATGGCCTCAGCGCCATCCTCGCCACGCTTGGCAGAATCGAGATAGCACATCAGGAACGAGGTCAGGAACGAGTCGCCCGCCCCCATGGTGTCCTTCATATCTGCCACAGGCTTGGCATGCTGCCGATAGTAACGCTCGCCGTCGTAGGCAATGCAGCCCTCAGCGCCAGCCGTGGCCGATACAAAACGCGGACCCAAGCCCTGCACCCATGCCAGACGCTCGCGAGTCTCGTCCTCACCCGCGGCATCCGCCGCACTAAAGAAAGCAAAATCGACGTAGGGCGCAATTTGCTCGTAGTACTCGTCGGTGGAATCGTCCGAAAAGTCAAAAGAGACCGTGACGCCCGCTGCCTTCAACTTGGGCAGCTCGCGCTCGGTAAAGCAATAGTTGCCCGAATGAACCACGTCGAACTGCTTCATATACGCAAGGTCAAAGCGATCGAGCACATAGCGCGCATCACCACGGATGCCGCCCTCGTTCGACCCCAGAAACACGCGGTCACCATCGACCACGGTAACACGAGCCGCACCGTTCTCGCCGATGAGTTGTTTACATTTGGCGAGCTCGACGCTCTCGTCCTCAAGGCTCGCGATGATATGCTCAGCCGCGGCGTCGTTTCCAAAGATGCCCATATACGCGGAGCGCGCGGCTCCGCATTTCCTGGCATACACGGCAAAGTTCACCGCATTGCCACCCGGATACATAGTGTGGATATGCTCGTAACGATCGACGACGTTATCGCCAAACCCAAGAGCGCTAACGTTGAATGTCATAGTGCCGCTCCCCTCTCGTCCCAACGAGATCGCTGTAATAGCCGCCGTACCACCCCGGCCCTACGCGAGTTCCAACAAATCGGGCAGCTGGTCGATAATCTTATCCGCAGCATCTTGGCTAAATCCAAAGCGCTCCTCGCGCTTGGCGATTACCGTCAGACCGGCGCGCTTACCTGCGGTAATGCCCGGAACGGAATCCTCAACGCAGCAGCAGCGATTCGCGGGCAGCCCCAGCAGGTCCAGCGCATGCAGGTAGATGTCGGGCTCGGGCTTACTCTCCTTAAACTGCTCGCCGCTCACCACATACTCAAAGGCATCCGACAGCCCGCACGCGTTGAGCACTTCCTCGATGCTACCCATGGGAGACGAGCTGGCAAGCGCCACGCGAACGCCACGGCGTGGCAGCTCTCGAATCGTATCCACGGCGCCTGGGTTAATCAAAGCCTGATAGTCGCGCGGACGCTTATGCGCCCACTCGTCCCAACGGGCCAACGCTTCCTCGCCAGTGAAATGCCCCTTACCGGCGCGCTCAAACCAATCGACCAGCATATGCAGGAAGAACTGATGCGAGGTACCGACTTGCCCATTCAACTCCTCTTGAGTCAGGTTAAGCCCAAGCTCCTTGGCAAACGCGGCAGTCTCGCCCAGGTAGTAATACTCGGTATCGACAATGACACCGTCCATGTCAAAGATAACGGCGTCGAACGGAAATGCGGACACGGCACCCTCCCTAACAAAAGGGCGCCCGCAAGCAGGCGCCCAAACCATGCATTAATCGGCGATTCTAACCCAGCAGCTTATCCAGCGCCACTGCAATACCGTCTTCGTTGTTATTGGCGGTTACCATCTGGGCAACTGCCTTAACCTCATCGACGGCGTTGCCCATGGCAACACCGGTGCCGGCCCACTCAATCATGGACTTGTCGTTCTGGCCGTCGCCAAACGAGACGACCTCGCTGGCATCGATGCCGAGCTTGAGCAGGGCACCCTCAAGCGCACGGGCCTTGTCGATACCGGGCGCCGTGTACTCAAAGTACCAGTCGGCCGTAAACATGCCCGAAAGCGTCTGCTTAAAGGGCGCATACATCTCCTCGTAATGCGCTTGCAGGTAGGCCGGGTTGCCTGCCGTCAGCAGCTTGTCTACGGGATAAGTGTCCACGACCTCATGCAAGCTCTCGACCTCGCGGATCTTAAGGTCGCAGGCATCGCGCTCGTATTTGACGATGTTTTTCTGCGAGCCGTCAGGCAGCGTGATCATGCAATGGTACGAGTCCTCGACGTGCAAATCGCGACCGAGCGAAATCATAGGGATCACGTCGAAATTGCGCAGATGATCAATCAGACGGTGCAGCTCGTCAGCCGGCATGGCCTGGTCAAAAAGGACCTCATCGGTCTGAGCGTCGACCACATGCGCGCCATTAAAGGCAACTAGCAGACCGTCATGGTTTTGAAGGTCGAGCTCCTGCGCCAAGGCGTGCAACCCCCATGCGGGACGGCCCGAAGCCAAGATGAGCTTAATGCCCGACTCCTGCGTCGCGAGCAGCTTCTCGCGCGTACGCGGGCTGATGACCTTTTGGTCGTTGGTGAGCGTACCGTCGATATCCATTGCGATGGCTTTGATTGCCATATATGCCTCCCTGTCATTGAACAACCTTGTCTGAGCCATCATACAGAACACCCACGGCGGCGCTGTTTGCAACGGGAAAAATGTCATATTGTCCCAAACATGAACGGCGCGCCTTCGACGATTGCGATGCCCGTCGAGGCGCCTCCCGATACATTCCATCCTATCCAAATAGCAAGGGGCCCGTATCCCAACGGATACGGGCCCCTTTCAGCCATAAGCCAACTCAGCCGTAAAGACTACTTGCGATGAGCGCGATAGAACTCGATGAGCGCCTGGGTCGAAGCGTCCTGCTCGGCCTTGGCGGCGTCGTCGTGGAAGGCCGGGGTGATCTGCTTGGCAAGCTGCTTGCCCAGCTCGACGCCCCACTGGTCGTAGGAGTCGATGCCCCAGACCGTGCCCTCGACAAACGTAATGTGCTCGTACAGGGCGATGAGCTCGCCAAGCGCGAACGGGGTCAGCGTGTCACCGAAGATCGAGGTCGTCGGGCGGTTGCCCTCAAAGCAACGAGCCGGGACGATCTGTTCGGGCGTGCCCTCGGCACGAACCTCGTCGGCTGTCTTGCCAAAGGCGAGTGCCTTGGTCTGGGCCAGGAAGTTGCCCAGGAACAGCTCGTGCACGTCCTGGCCGCTGTCGGTCGCAGGGTTGGCGGTATTGGCGAAGGCGATGAAATCGGCCGGAACCACCACGGTGCCCTGGTGCAGCAGCTGGTAGAAGGCGTGCTGGCCGTTGGTGCCGGGCTCGCCCCAGAAGATCTCACCGGTGTCGGAGGTCACGGCGCTGCCGTCCCAGCGGACATGCTTGCCGTTGGACTCCATGGTGAGCTGCTGCAGGTAGGCCGGGAAACGATGCAGGTACTGGCAGTACGGCAGCACGGCGTGGCTCTTGGAACCGAAGAAGTTGACGTACCAGACGTTGAGCAGACCCATCAGCGCGACGGCGTTGTTCTCGAGCGGCGTGTTGCAGAAGTACTCGTCGATGGCGTGGAAGCCCTCGAGGAACTGCTGGAAGCGCTCGGGGCCGAGCACGACGATCAGCGACAGACCCACGGCGGAGTCGACGGAATAGCGGCCGCCGACCCAGTTCCAAAAACCGAAGGCGTTGGCGGGGTCGATGCCGAAGGCCTCGACCTTCTCGAGTGCGGTGGAAACGGCGACAAAGTGCTTGGCCACGGCCTCGGCGTTCTGCTCATCGGAGCCGTCGATGGCACCCTGAGCCTTGAGCTGCTCGAGCATCCAGGTCTTGACCTCACGAGCGTTGGTGAGGGTCTCGAGCGTGGTGAAGGTCTTAGAGACGATGATCACGAGCGTGGTCTCGGGATCGAGACCCTTGAGCTTCTCTGCCTGATCGTTGGGGTCGATGTTGGAGATGTAGCGGCAGTCAATACCGGCGTCGGCGTAGGGACGCAGGGCCTCGTAGGCCATGACCGGGCCCAGATCGGAGCCGCCGATGCCGATGGACACCAGGTGCTCGATCTTTTTGCCGGTAACACCCTTCCACTCACCGGAGCGCACGCGCTCGGCGAAGGCATACATGCGGTCGAGAACCTCGTGCACGTCGGCGACGACGTCCTGGCCGTCGACGATGAGCTGGCCCTTCTCGCTTGCCGGGCGGCGCAGCGCGGTGTGCAGGACGGCGCGGTCCTCGGTGGTGTTGATGTGCTCGCCGGAGAACATGGCGTCGCGGCGCTCCTCGAGCTTCACCTCGCGGGCAAGATCGCACAGCAGCTTGACGGTCTCATCAGTCACCAGGTTCTTGGACAGGTCGAAGTGCAGGTCACCGGCGTCAAAGCTCAGCTTGTTCACGCGCTCGGCATCGGCGGCGAACCAGGCCTTGAGGTCGATACCCTCGGCCTCGAGCTTCTCCTGATGGGCCTCGAGCGCCTTCCAAGCGGCAGTCGACGTAGCATCGATAGGTGCGGCAACAGTTGCCATAGAGTCCTCCTCAGCATACGGGCGCACGCCTCCATGCGCCCGGACATTCAGATGCCACTATTCTAGCGCAGGTCAAGACTATAATCAGCGAGCGTTGCCAATCGGCCCCCAAACGGCAACCGACCAAAAAGGGACAGGTTTAATTTGGCAGGTCAAACGCTTTACCAATCAAAAATAACCTATCCCTTTATGCCAAATATTAGGCCGCAGCGCAGACGCTACCGAGCAACTCACGCAGAGGAGACCCGATGCCCTCCAGCAGTTCGGGCGCGATGATGGCAAAAACGGGAACCTCGCCGGCCCCCACGACGGCAGGCACCTTGCCCTCCGAGACGATACATCCATAAGGGACAAAACCGTCTTCGCCGACATCGAACGCCGCCATGCGACGGGCGAGCTCGCGCGCAAAGCCGGCAGTATCGGCATCGCCAATCGCCAAGACAAAGTCCACGCCTTCGTCGGTCGCCAGGGCCACGGCTTCGTCGATCAGCTCGTCTCCTCCGTCGCCTTCAACCGAGCCGCAGCGGAAAAGCACGCGCTCGAGCAGGGCGCGATCGAGCGAGCCCAGCGCCGCCGAAACGAGCTCATCACGCGTGTGCTTGTCGCCTCCCAGCACGACCAGTGCCTTGGTGCCGCCATAGTGGGCAACCAATCGCCCGCACCAGCGAGCCACATCCCCATCCGCAACCAAGCGCGTCGGCATACCAAACCCATAGTTGACCATTATCCCCACAACCCTTCCGTGCTTTATGGTGGTATCAATCGTTAGCCTCATGCTACGAAGCGAGCTTTTCCGAGCTGTTTCGCGCTCTTTAGGGCTGCGTTAAAAACCCGATGCAACCGCACGACCATACCTGCCAAATAGGGACAGGTTTTGACGGTGTCCGGTCGAGCAGGTATTATCGAACAGGTATTCAATAAGAACATGTGTTTGATGGGAGGCTCGGATGGAGCACGAGCAGCACACCTACATCTGCATCGACCTCAAGACGTTTTATGCCAGCGTCGAGTGCGTCGATCGTGGGCTCGATCCGCTCACCACCAACCTGGTCGTTGCCGACGAATCGCGCGGACGCACGACCATCTGCCTCGCCATCACGCAGGCCATGAAAGACCTCGGGATACACAACCGCTGCCGTCTGTTCGAGATTCCCGACGGCATCGGCTACATCAAGGCCATACCGCGCATGCAGCACTACATGGAGGTGTCGGCGAAAATCTACGGCATCTATCTGGAATACGTGAGTCCGCAAGACATTCACGTCTACTCCATCGACGAATGCTTTATCGACGTGACGCCCTATCTGGACCTCTATCACACCGATGCGGAAGGGTTCGCCTGCACGCTGCGCGACGAGGTCTTGGCGCGCACCGGCATCACGGCGACGGTCGGCATCGGCCCCAACCTATTCCAGGCCAAGGTAGCGCTCGACATTACCGCCAAGCACGTACCCAGCCGCATCGGCATACTCGACGACGGGACCTTTCGCAAGGAGATCTGGCCCCATCGCCCCATCACCGACATCTGGGGCATCGGCCCCGGCGTGGCGGCCCGTCTCGAGAAATACGGCGTCTACGACCTGATGGGCGTCGCCGCACTCGACGAGAACCTGCTCTACGACGAACTCGGCGTCAATGCCGAATATCTCATCGACCACGCCTTCGGGCGCGAGCCGACAACCATCGCCGATATCCAAGCCTATCGCCCGCAAGCGACCTCGACCACCACAGGACAGGTGCTCTCGAAGGGCTATGCCTACGAGCAGGCCTACACCGTCTTACGCGAGATGGTCGACAACGCCGTACTGGACTTGATCGATAAGCACGTGGTGTGTGACAGCATCTCGCTCTTCGTGGGCTACGCGAGCGAGCGAGCCGACATACGCCGCCTCGACGCCAGCGGTACAGCGCAATATGTGGACGGATGCGGACACCTACGCTCGAGCACGTCGAGTATCGAACCCACCGCAACCGCCGGCCCCGAACTCGCGCCCCGTGCGCCCAAGCCCGTCCAACGCGATGACGAACGGCACCGCTTGGTGCGCGAGGCGCAGGCAATCGACGGCATCTTTGTGGGGGAACACGGCGGCAAACCGCGCGGTGGCTATGCCGCACTCTTCGCGCACTCCAACGCCTCGCGAAAACTGCCCGAGCGCACCAATTCATTTAAGAAGATCATGGGCTATTTCGATGAGCTCTGGGCGCAGACTGTCAATCCCAAACGACCGGTCAAGCGCATCAACCTGGGATTTGGCAATCTGGTACCCGAAGAATTTGCCACCATCGATCTGTTCAGCGATATCGAGGCCGATGAGCGCGAGCGCGACCTGGCGCGCGCCGTCCTGGCCGTGAAAGGCAAGTACGGCAAGAACGCGCTCGTCAAGGGATTAAGCTTTACCGCCGGCGCCACCGCGCGCGAACGCAACGATCAGGTAGGAGGGCACCGTGCCTAAGCCCCAACAGCAGCCGATGCGGCCACCGACACCTTTTGAACGCCTAGCGGACCCCGAGGGAAGACGTCGCTCCGCCGACCCCAAGCTCACCGCTAACGGCGCCGTCCGTGCCGGCCGTGCCGCGCAGTTTATGCCCTTTGCCGCCCTCACGGGATACTACGAACTCGTGCGCAAGCAGGAAATCACCGTCGAGCCAAAACGTGAGCTCACGGAAGAAAAAGCCCTCGCGCTTTCTAAAAAGCTCGAGGGTCTCAAACGTGGCGACTTGATTCGTGTCACCTATTACGATACATACGGCTATCGCAGCCGCACCGGCATCCTCGACGAGGCGCTCCCCGCCTTCAAGCTCCTCAAACTCCGAGACATCGCCATCGACTTCGACGACATCCAAGACATCGAACTGCGCGGACGAGCCTAGCCAAGGAAGCGCATCCAGGGCGGCGCTTACAGAGTCATGACGTAGTAGCCCGCGTCTTTCACGGCCGTCTCGAGGACACCACGATCAACCGGCTGCTTAGAGCGCACGCGTGCCGTGTGGTCCGCATACGTCACCGTTGCCCACACGCCATCCAGCGCATTGAGGGCATTGGCTACGTTCTGAGCGCAGCCGTCACAGTTCATGCCGCCGATGAGCAGCTCATCGCTATAGGGATAGTGTGACGCATCGGTATCCACCACAACAACCTTTTTGGCCTTCTTGCCGCTCGTACCATCGCTGCAGCAACTCTTCCCGTGTGTCGAAGCGGCAATGCGACGCAGTCCAAAAAACATGCCGACGGCAATGACGGCCAGCACGATGAGATTCGCAGGGTTGAGCAAGTCACTCATGCGCTCCCCTTTCAAGTAGCACTATCTAGATACCCCCATGGGGTGCCCCAATCTTAACCCAAAATCATGTCTGTTCGGTCAATTAGTTTCCATCTTCAAACTTTTTTGTTGACCATGGCTTACTTTCGTGTATAAGTTTTCCTAGGCTAACAGTTTAGATCCGTAAGGAGCGCCGTGACTCGAACCATAGACATCCCAACGTTTCAGGCGGCAGTCGTGCGCAACTGCTCTCCCACGCTCGCGGGCATCAAGCCGGCATCGCTCTTTACCTATCCAGGCACCTACGCCCACGGGGACGGCTCGACCACAACCGAAACCATTGCAGAACGCCGAGCACGCCTGCTCAACGTTATCGCCCAGTGCAATCGCGAGCTTGACCCGCTCGGCATCCACCTGAGTGTTTTGGTCTGGCGGCCCTGCGGAGCGCTCGTGTACGCGTACCGAGCCAAAAGCCTCACCACCTATTTCGCAGACCCTCGCGTCCAAACGGCGCTCACCTCGGAAGGCTACGACACGAGAGACCTTTCGGCATGCCTTGTGCATTTGGCATCACGCATCACGCTCGCGAGCAATAACGTCGCGGAATGCGCCTGCAGCCAGACTCGATGCGCACTACCCCAGCAAGCTAGCTGCAGCAAAGACTGCACCTGCGAGTTTCCGCACGAAATAGGCTACTTCCTTGGATATCCCTACGACGACGTGCACGAGTTTATCGTCCAGCGCGGCGAGAACTACAAGGTCTTTGGAGCTTGGAAGGTCTACACGAATGTCGAGCAAGCGCTTGCGATGTTTGACGCCTACCGCGCTTGCACTCAATACCTCACCTTTGTCTATCAGCAGGGCTGCAGCTTGGCGCAACTTGCCCAGGCAACCCGATAGAACATAGAAGCCGCGGCAACCTGCCGCACAACTGAAAGGACTCAACATGAGCAAGATCGCCGTCGTCTACTGGAGCGGCACGGGCAATACCGAGGCCATGGCAAACCTCGTCGCCGAAGGCGCCACGTCCGCGGGGGCCGAGATTGAGGTCATCCCCTGCGCCGACTTCTCTGCCGACAAGGCCGCCGAATATGATGCCTTCGCCTTCGGCTGCCCCGCCATGGGCTCCGAGGAGCTTGAGTATGACGAGTTTCAGCCTATGTGGGACGAGGTCAAGGAGACCCTCGGCGACAAGAAGGTCGTCCTCTTTGGCTCCTATTCGTGGGCCGAGGGCGAGTGGATGGACAACTGGAAGGCCGACGCCGACGAGGCCGGCGTCAACGTCGTGGACTCCGTCATTTGCTACGATGCGCCCGACGATGAGGGCGAGGCGGCCTGCAAGGCCCTCGGAGCCGAGCTCGCGTAACGAAACCAGGCCTCCAAAAGAGCCTGTATCACAGCGCATCCCCATCCCTACAAAAGAGCGGGGGCTGGATTCAAGTCCAGCCCCCGCTCTTTTGTAACGGCAGTTACATCAACCGGCTACGAGATATTTCCCAAGAACGCCTTGGTGCGCTCGCTCTTGGGGTGGTCGAAGACCTCGCTCGGCGTACCCTCTTCCACAATGACGCCGCCGTCCATAAAGACGACGCGGTCGGCGACATCGCGGGCAAAGCCCATCTCGTGCGTCACGACGATCATGGTCATGCCGTCGCGTGCCAGGTCGCGCATGACACCCAGGACGTCGCGCACGAGCTCGGGGTCGAGCGCCGAGGTGGCCTCGTCAAAGAGCATGACGTGCGGGTTCATCGACAGGGCGCGGGCGATGGCAACGCGCTGCTGCTGACCGCCCGAGAGCTGGCTCGGCATAAAGTCGATACGCTCGGCAAGACCGACCTTGGTCAGCTCCTCGACGGCAATCTTCTCGGCCTCTTCCTTGCTGCGCTTGAGCACCTTCTGCTGCGCGAGCATGACGTTCTTTTTGACTGAGAGGTGCGGGAACAAATTGAACTGCTGGAACACCATACCCAGATGCGTGCGCACCTTGTTAAGATCGACGCCCTTGGCGCACACGTCCACACCCTCAACGACAATCGAGCCACTCGTGGGATGCTCAAGACGGTTGATGCAGCGAAGCATCGTCGACTTACCCGAGCCCGAGGGACCCAGAACTACGACGACCTCGCCCTTGTGCACATCCAGATCGATATCGCGCAGGACCACGTTATCGCCAAAGGCCTTCTGGAGGTTCTTGATGCTGACGACGACCTCGTTCGAGTTATTGGTTTCGCTCATGATAGGACCTCCTTACAGACCGGCGATGTGATCGGCGGGCGTCGCGACGACCTGTCCGGCGCTCTTGGCGGGACGCTTCTTCTTAGTTTCGGCCGTGCCCAAAAGCCTCGCCTCAAGGCCGCTCACCAAGCGAGCGAGCGGCAGGGTGATGACCAGATAGAACAGGGCGGCAACCACGTACGGTGTAATAGAGCCCGTCGTGGCCACGATGGTGCGGGCGTTCATGACGATCTCGACCACGCCCACGGCCGCGAGCAGCGACGTATCCTTGTAAAGCAGGATGAACTCACTGGTCAACGTTGGCAGAACATTGCGGAACGTCTGCGGAATCATAACGTAGAGCAGTGTCTGGAAGGCGTTCATGCCCAGCGAGCGCGCAGCCTCGTTCTGGCCCTTGGGGATCGACTGAATACCGGCACGGAAGATCTCGCACAGGTAGGCGGACGAGTTCATGGCCATGACGATGACGCCCAGCACATAGTCGTCAACCTTGACGCCGGCCAGCGGCAGGCCAAAGAACGCGATGTAGATCTGCAGGAACGCCGGCGTACCACGAATGATATTCACATAGATACCGGCAAGGCAACGCAGGATGCGCGACTTGGAGATGCGCATGAGCGACAGGGCGAAACCAAAGGGAATTGCCAGCGGAAACGCCACGAGCACGATCGAGAGCGACATGAGGAAGCCTTTGAAGACGATCGGCAGGCTCTGGACCAAAATGACCGGGTTCAGGAACAGGCGCAGGAACATGTTGGAATTCCATGCCTCGACCCACGGCTGCTCCTTAAGGTCGGCCAGGAAGTTATCGAATGCCGTCACGCCCTTGATCTCCACCGACGGAATCTTGGAGATCTTCTTGGTCGAACCATCGGCCAAAGTGTAGGTGCCGCTAAAGGCCTCGTCGCCGCCCTCGACGGGGAAGGTCACGCCGTAGACCTCGACACGGAAATAACCGCCGGCGGGCACCGTCTCACCAAAATCGATCTTGAGCGTCTGACCATCGACCTTGCACGTGGGCTTCATGGGCGTACGGTCCATAAGGTCATCGCCCGAGAGCATCGTCAGACGTGTGTCGTCCGCACCAAAGGTCGTGCCATCGACAAACGTCAGCGAAAGACCGCTCAGCTCCTCATCGGCATCGGCCTGGACCTCCCAGGTGATACGAGTCTCGGTGCCACCGACCACGTCGCTACCCGAACCGGTATTGGGTCGGGCGGTGATCTTTGTGGTCTCAAGTGCCTGAGCAGTCGAGGGCACGCAGGCCCCCGCGCATACCAGGGCGAGCGCCACAGCCAGGGCACAGGCCAGCTTTTGGAGCATCGAGGGCAGTGGATGGCTCTTGCCCATGGCTCCTTGGTTCAATCGAGACAAGGTGGCTCCTAACGTTTAAGTTGCCGACATAACGGGGCGGGATGACGCCCATTCAAGAAACGCAAAGGCCCTCTCCGCCAAAACGGAAAGGGCCCGCGTGCAATCAAGTAGCTATTTTACTTGATGTTGTACTTAGCCATAAGGGTGTCAACGGTACCGTCATCGGTCAGGTCCTTGATGGCCTGGTTGACGTCGTCCTTGAGCTTAGTGTTGCCCTGGTTGATGGCGATGGCGTACTCCTCGCCGGTGCTGATCTGCTTGATGGTCTGGCAGGTGTTGAACTGCTCGGCGGTCAGCTGGCTGGCGACGGAGCGGTTGGTCACCACGGCGTCACCCTTATCGGACTGCAGGGCGCTGAAGCACTCGGTGGCGTCCTTGTAGGGAACAATCTTGGCCTTGGGGAAGTTCTCCTGGGCAAAGGCCTCGGCGGTCGAGCCAGACTGGACGATGATGGTAGCGTCGGCGTTGTTGAGCTTCTCGCTGTAGTTGTCGGCCGTGATGTCGGTGTTATCGACCTTGGTCACGATAGCCTGATCGTCCATGTAGTAGGAATCAGAGAAAGTGACTTCCTTCTCACGCTCGGGCGTGTCGGTGATAGCCGCGATGGAAACGTCATACTTGGCGCCCGAAGCGACGCCCGGAACCAGCGTGTCAAAGTCATTGTTGACATACTCGACATCCAGGCCCAGCTTGTCGCCGATAGCCTTGATGAGCTCAAGGTCAAAGCCCTGGTAGTCGCCGTTGTCGTCCTTGTACTCAAACGGAGCGTACTCGGCAGAGGTGCCGACGGTCAGCGTACCGTCCTTGACGAGCGCGTACTCCTTGGAGCCATCGACCTTCTCGACCTTCGCGTCGTCAGAGCTGCTGGAACCGGCATCGGAACCAGAGGTGGCGTTGGACGAGCCGCAACCCGTCAGTGCAAGAGCGAGTGCCATGGCACCCGTGGCGGCAAATGCGCCAAGCTTCTTCAGCTTCATAATCAGTCTCCTTCCGGTGACCCCGTTTGATTCAGAGGTCTGCAAAAACTGTTGGATATTATGCGCCCGTTTGGAAGAATCCGCAATTAGAAAACTGATTGAAACAAACCCATAACGTGAATGGAACACTCCACTTTATGACAGTCATTACTGCTGCAACGACCTTAACAGTTTGATTTCAGCCGCATAACCTGCAAGTTCGTTCGGTGTCTCCAAAATGAATGGCAATGCGCGCAAGCGGCCGTTCGATACAATATTCTGCATAACCTGCATACCGCCGCCAAACTCCTCGCTGCCAAGGTATCCCTTGCCGATGCACTCGTGACGATCTTTATGGGCACCACAGGGGTTCTTCGAATCGTTGATGTGTACGGCACGCAAGCGGTCGATACCCACCACGCGGTCGAACTCGTCGAGAACGCCGTCCAGATCATGGATGATGTCGTAGCCGGCATCGCTCACATGGCAGGTGTCCAGACACACGCCCAGCTTGTCCGATAGCTCTGGACGCCTGGCGGCAGCACCCTCGATAATGCGCGCCAGCTCTTCAAAGCTACGGCCCACCTCGGTACCCTTTCCCGCCATGGTCTCGAGCAGCACCGTCGTCTGCTGGCCCTCAAACATCACCTGGCACAGGGCTTCGACGATCATCTGAATGCCGGCGTCGGAGCCCTGCCCCACATGCGCGCCGGGGTGGAAGTTGTAGTAGTTGCCGGGCAGTGCTTCCAGACGCTGCAAGTCCTCGGCCATTGCCTCCAAGGCGAACTCGCGCGCCCGCTCTTTAGCCGAACAGGGGTTATAGGTATACGGAGCATGAGCCACAAGCGGGCCAAAATCGTTTTGCTCCATAAGCTCGCGCAGGGCCGCCACATCATCCATATCAAGGTCTTTCGCCTTGCCGCCGCGCGGGTTGCGCGTGAAGAACGCAAAGGTATTGGCGCCAATGGACAGCGCCGTCTCCCCCATTGCCCGATAGCCCTTCGTCGTCGAAAGATGACACCCAATCGTTAGCATCTCCAGCTCCCCCTCATCAGTTGCGGTGAAATACGGTCTATTGGTGCCTTATTTTGGCGCAAACAGACCGTATTCCACCGCAAGTTATAAAAGGGTCATGAGGAGCGCGTTTTGCAAAAGGCTTTAAGCGCAGCCGTTACGGGGCCAGGCTGGAAACGTCGGCGCACATCGTCGAGACGCTCGGGAATATCGATGTGCTGCGGGCAGTGACGTGCGCATTTGCCGCACTTGACGCAATTGCTCGCCAGCTTGGGCTCGTTCGTTCGCACCGCACTCGCCGTAAAGTACTGAGACAGCCCCGTAAACCAACTATGCGCGTAGCTCGCGTTGTAGGCGCCAAAGCAGCCGGGAATATTGATGCCCTTGGGGCACGGCATGCAGTAGCCGCACCCCGTACAGGGCACGCGATTCGATTTCTCAAACTCTCCCAGCACACGTGCGATGGTGTCGAGCTGCTCTGTCGTCATCGAATTCGGAAGTGCGCGATCCGCCAATGCCGCGTTCTCGTCCACCTGTGCGGTATCGGTCATGCCCGAAAGCAGCATCGTGACCTGAGGATGGTTCCACACCCACGAAAGTCCCCAGGCGGCAGGAGTGCGCAAATGCGGGTCACGGGCGTCATCGAGCACGGCGCGGGCCCGCGGAGGCAGCTTGCCCGCCAGGCGTCCGCCCAAAAGCGGTTCCATCACAAACACCGCGAGCCCGCGCT
Source organism: Collinsella sp. TF12-2AT (assembly GCF_003436735.1). NCBI lineage: Bacteria > Bacillati > Actinomycetota > Coriobacteriia > Coriobacteriales > Coriobacteriaceae > Collinsella > Collinsella sp. TF12-2AT. Next base: position 22,070 of record NZ_QSQK01000016.1, read on the forward strand.
CGGCGGCTGCTATAAGTCCCGCCGCTCCCGCTTGGTAGCGCTCTCCAGCGTAGTTGTACTGAATCTGGCAAAAATCCCAGTCATACGCGTCGAGCATCGTCAGGAAGTCCGCCGCACTGCCGTGATACGAAAAACCTATCTGGCGAATACGCCCCGCAGCATTTTGGTGCGCAATCCAGTCCTCGATACCCAACGCCACCACGCGTTCCCACTGGGCGGGCGAGGTAATGTTGTGCATAAGGTAATAGTCGATATGATCGGTCCGCAGGCGGCGCAGTTGTTCGTCGAAAAACCGGTCGAAATCCTCCGCGCACTTGCACGAAGCGTGCGGCAACTTAGTCGCCAGCAACACCCGGTCGCGCAGCCCCAAGCGCTCAAGTGAGGCGCCCACGCACACCTCGTTACCGGGATAGAGATACGCGGTATCCAGATAATTAATCCCCTGCTCCACCGCACGGGAAATGATGGCATCGGCTGTCTTCGCATCGGGGTGTCCCGGCGCACCGGGAAATCTCATGCAGCCCAGACCCAGAGCGGATATTCGGTTACCACTTTTGGGGTCAACGCGATATTGCACGGCCCCTCCTTTCGCCATCAGCGCCCCGGCAAGGCGAAACACAATGGTCACGCGGCCGAAACATCGTGGAATCGCAATCGAGAACGTATCGTAACGCAGCAGAAATCGAGCTGTCACGGCACCGCTTTAACATCAGCAAAAAGCCCGATGAAAGGAGCCGCCCATGCCCGCGCTCGACCTTTGGAACCTCGCCTCCCAGCTCAAAAGCAACGATTATCGCTGGGTCGACCTCACCCACACGCTCTCATGCGACACCCCGCACTGGTTTGGCTTTAAGCCATTTGAGTCCACCAAGCTCTTCGACTACCTGCCCGGCACGCCCGAGGACATGCTCGCGCCCATGCGTTGCTTCCAGTATTCGGTCGCCTCGCAGTACGGCACCCACGTCGACGCGCCGCGCCACTTCCATGTCGAGGGTCGTTCCCTTGGAGAGATTGAACCCATCGAGTTTATGCATCCGCTCTGCGTGATCGACAAGCATGAGGAGTGCGCCGCGAATCCCGACTTTATCCTGACCATCGAGGACCTCAAAGCCTGGGAGGATGAGCACGGTCGCATTCCCGAGGACGCTTTCGTCGCCTTCCGCTCCGACTGGTCCAAGCTCGCCGACCTCGAGAACAAGGACGAGGACGGCCAGCCCCACTACCCCGGCTGGGACCTCGGCGCCATCAAGTGGCTCGTTGAAGAGCGCGACATCGGCGCCATCGGCCACGAGCCGGCTGACACCGACCCGGCGAGCGTGACCACGCGCGAGGACGCCTACCCCTACCCCGGCGAACAGTACATCCTCTCGGTCGACCGCTATCAGATCGAGGTCATGGACCATCTAGACGAGCTTCCCGCCACGGGCGCCGTCATCTTCTGCACCTTCCCCAAGGTGCGTGATGGCGTCGGATATCCCGCACGTGTCTTTGCGGTCTGCCCCGCGTCATAAGTTCCCATGCGTTTGTTCTTCTAAATACGGCCATCCGGTGCACGCGACATGGCCCGGCGGCATACAATCCATCAGGCGCCCCATACGCGGGCGCCTTTTTATGGGGAGATGATTCACATGCAGATCAACAAGGTCGCCTTCATCGGCAAGGGCGGCGTGGGCCTGCTCTACGGCAGCATGATCACCCAAGCGCTCGGCAACGACGCCGTCGAATACGTTATGGACGACGCGCGCTTTGAGCGCCACGCGGGTGATGCGCTCACCGTCAACGGCAAGCCCTGCGCGCTCAAGTCCGTCCGCGCGAGCGAGGCGACGCCCGTCGACCTGGTCATCCTCACGGTCAAGACAACCGGGCTCGATGTGGCGCTCAAAACCCTGGAAAGCGTCGTGGGACCCGACACGCTGATCGCGTCGCTGTGCAACGGCATCACGAGCGAGCAGAAGATTGCCGAGCGCTTTGGCTGGGAGCACACCGTCCTTGGTATCTGCCAGGGCATGGACGCCGTATTCCTCAACGGGGAGCTCACCTATACCAATGCCGGCGAGATCCGCTTTGGTGCGGCAGCGGGCACCGACCCCGCAACCGTTATCGCCATCGACGAGCTCTACACGCGTTGCGGCATCGCCCATACCGTCGAGCACGACATCGCACATCGCATGTGGGCCAAACTCATGCTCAACGACGGCATCAACCAGACCTGTATGGCCTACGGCGGCACCTACGGAAGCGCTACGGAGCAGGGCTCCGAGCAGCTCCGCAGTTTTGTCTCCGCCATGCGCGAGACGCTTGCAGTCGCCAATGCCGAGGGCATCGAGCTCACCGAGGCAGACCTAACGCAGATGGTGCGTCTCATAAAAGGGCTCGATCCCGCCGGCATGCCCTCGATGGCGCAAGACCGCATCGCTCAACGCAGAACCGAGGTCGAGGAATTTGCGGGTACCATCTGCCGCCTCGCGGCCAAGCACGGTATCCAGGTGCCGCAAAACGAATGGCTCTATTCGCGCATCCGCGAAATCGAGGCCAGCTGGTAACGCCGCCGCACCGCATCCAACAGTCTCAATAGCAAAAACCGCCGCAAAGGGCACTCCCCTTGCGGCGGCTTCCTTCTTCATCTATGGGCAAAACCAGCTTCACAACGGCTAGCGCCGCACCTGCGGCGTCTCGTCCTCGTCATCGCGGCAAAGGGTCACGCCCGCACTTCCCAGCAGCGCTGCTGCGATGAGCGCGCCGACCACAATAGGAGCAGCCCCGCACGAGCCCTGCATGCCTGCGACAAACGCAGCTGTAGGGCCAAGACAGCCAAGTACCAATGCGACGGCGGCGATAGCGATATCTCGAGCGTTCATGAGACCACTTCCTCCACGAGAAAGACCTTATTTCTCATGAACCAGTGTGCCCAGCATGCATACGCCCAGCGTACCGCCACGGTAAGGGCTCTGTTAACTCAAACGCACATAAAGAAAGGGCGGCTTTACGTTGCCTAAAAGCTCAGCAAAGACGCCCGCCCATCATGTGCCTATTTTGCTCTGATGGCAGATTACCAACCGGTATAGTAGTCGGTGGTTCCGGCAGCACAGCCGGAGTCATAGACCTTGCACTCGCCCTTGGAACCGGTAAACGTGGAGCCTTGGGCCTTATCGCCCGCGGCAACGACGTAGTAGCCATCGGAATCGCGCCAAAAGCCCTCGGAATCCTGCGTCCATTCGCCCGTGCGGTGGTGATACAACACGTTGCTGCTGTAATAGGTCTCGCGGCGGCCGTTATAGTTATTGACGCCGCTCAAGCGCGTCAGACCCGAGCCGTTCGCGTAATACGCAGCAGACGTGTAAGACGGGCTGGAGCCGGCGTTGCAATACGAAGCCTGGGCGGCCGCGGCCTCGGCCTCGACGGCCTCAAACTCAAGCGCCTCACGCTTGGCATCCTCGAGCGTGGCGCGCAGCTCGTCGAGCTCGGTCGACTTGGCGTCGACCTCCTCCATCGTCAACAGGTTGCCCGCACCGTCGATGCAACCCTGCAACACAGTGCGCTCGTCATCGGTGGCATAGTCACCGTACATGTTCATGATGATCTGGGCGCGGACCTCTAGGGAATCGCGCTTGGCCCCCATAGAGGCGTTCCACTCCTGCATAGAGCCATAACCGTCGCCGCGGTAGTCGACGGGCTGCACCAGCGTCGCCTCGGACGGCGTAGATCCGACCGTATCGGATAGTGTTGCCGCGTGGGCATCAGTTGCGCCGGCGCCCATCAAAAGTGCCACGGTCAGAGCAGCGGAAAGGGCGGCGGCTTTCGGTTTTCGTGAATCGATCCTCATGTAGCTGGAAACCTCCGTAGTGCGTTTTTGCTGCGTTTAAGCTGCGTGTGATTCGATCGTGCTGCATAGTACCCCGAGCAAATCGCGACCTGCGGTTTTTCTCAAAAGGTGCACGTCATTTGCGTAAAACTCACATCCGCTCAACAGGAGTTTTCCACAACTCGAATGCATAAAGCGTGTCAAAAACCCTGTTTTTGCACCCTCTCTATGCAAAAAAGGCGCCTGTGCAACCATTGTTCGCACAGGCGCCTTGAGCAGGCATTTTATGCAGTTATACCTATCGAGACGCAAGGGGTCCTTGCACAAGTCGCCTTACTCGTCCAGCGCGGCGAAGGCCTGCTTCAGATCCCAAATGATATCCTCGGCGTTCTCGGTACCGATGGAAAGACGGATCGTGGAGGGCGTGATGTTCTGCTCGGCGAGCTCCTCGGCAGAGAGCTGGGAGTGCGTGGTGGTAGCCGGGTGCACGACGAGCGACTTGACGTCGGCCACGTTGGCGAGCAGCGAGAACACCTGCAGGTGATCGATGAACTTCCATGCAGCCTCCTGGCCGCCCTTGATCTCAAAGGTAAAGATTGAGGCACCGCCACGGGGGAAGTACTTCTGATAGAGCTCGTGATCGGGGTGCTCAGGCAGGCTCGGGTGATTCACCTTGGCAACGTGGCTGTCGCCGGCAAGGGACTCAACGACCTTCTTGGTGTTCTCGACATGGCGGTCGACGCGCAGCGACAGAGTCTCGGTGCCCTGGAGCAGGACCCAGGCGTTGAACGGGCTGATGCAGGCACCCTCGTCACGCAGCAGGATGGCGCGGACATAGGTTGCGAAGGCGGCGGGACCGGCGGCCTCGGCAAACGAAACACCATGGTAGGAGGGGTTGGGCTCGGCGATCTGGGCGTACTTTCCGCTCGCCTTCCAATCGAAGTTACCGCCGTCGACGATCACACCGCCCAGCGAGGTGCCGTGGCCGCCGATGAACTTGGTCGCGGAGTGGACGACAATGTTGGCACCATGCTCCAGCGGACGGAACAGATACGGGGTGCCGAAGGTGTTGTCGACGACAACCGGCAGACCGTGCTTCTTGGCGATCTCGGAGATGGCGTCGATGTTGGGGATGTCGGAGTTGGGGTTTCCGAGCGTCTCGAGATAGATGACCGTGGTGTTGTCCTTGATGGCACCCTCAACCTCTTCCAGGTTATGGGCATCGACAAACGTGGTCTCGACGCCAAACTGGGAGAGCGTATGCTCCAGCAGGTTGTAGGAGCCACCGTAGATGGTCTTCTGAGCCACCACGTGGTCACCGGCCTGGGCAAGGGCCTGCAGGGTATAGGTGATGGCAGCAGCGCCGGAGGCGACGGCAAGACCTGCCACGCCGCCCTCGAGTGCGGCGATACGGTCCTCGAAGACACCCTGGGTGGAGTTGGTCAGACGGCCGTAGATGTTACCGGCGTCGGCAAGACCAAAGCGGTCGGCGGCGTGCTGGGAGTTGCGGAACACATAGCTCGTGGTCTGGTAGATGGGCACGGCACGGGAGTCGGATGCGGGATCGGCGCTCTCCTGGCCAACGTGCAGCTGCAGGGTATCGAAACCAAAGGTGTGCTCAGGGTTGTTGATGAACTGGCTCATGATGATCTCCTTGATCGAACGAAAGTAAATAAAAAGAGAGAAGTAATTCGCTGTCTCCTGATCACGCCGACGGGCGCAAACAGGAGCCCGGCATTCGTCTTGGTAAGCAATTCATATGCAGGCCTCCTTTCGCGTCCCGGTTCCGTAGTTGGCTTAATTACCTACCGCCTTTGTGTGTTTTGAATAGTACGGGCATTGTCTCCCTCGGTCAATCACTTAAATGCGCTAACTTGTTATCGGTTTTTTAGATAGCTATCGAAAGGACGGGCGCCAATGACCCTCCAGCAGCTTCGCTTTTTGATCGCCGTGGCAGAGTCCGGATCGATCAACGCCGCAGCCCAGCGCCTCTATACGGCACAGTCCAATATCTCCAATGCCGTCAAAAGCCTAGAGCAGGAGCTCCATCTGGAGATCTTTACGCGCTCCAGCCGCGGCGTCACGCTCACCAACGACGGCACCGAGCTTTTGGGCTATGCGCGCCAGGTCGTAGAGCAGGCCGACATGCTCGAGGCGCGCTACGAGGACGGCGGCACCCCGCAAGCCCGCCTCGCCATTTCCGCCCAGCACTACGCCTTTTCGGTCGAGGCCTTTGTCAACGTGGTCGAGCGCTGCCGCGACAGCAAGTTCGAGTTCATCATGCGCGAGACCACCACAGCGCAGATCATCGACGACGTACGCGCGTTTCGCAGCGATATCGGCATTCTGTATCTGGACGACTTTAACGCCCGCGTTCTGCAGAAGGCCTTCGCCGATGCCCGTGCAAGCTTCCATCCCCTATTCGACGCGACGGTCCACGTCTTCGTGAGCGAGCGCCACCCGCTCGCACGCCGCCCGCAGCTGTCCCTTGCCGACCTCACGCCCTATACGCGCTACAGCTTTGAACAGGGGACCTCAAACTCCTTCTATTACGCCGAGGAACCTTTTAGCTATATCCCTTGCGACCGCAACATACGAATCTCGGACCGCGGAACACTTACTAACTTACTTATCACGTCGAACGGTTACACCCTGTCGACCGGTGTCCTCTCCAATGAAATGCAATGGGGTATGGCATCGATCCCGTTAGCAGACGCCCCAACGATGCACGTAGGCTATATCATGCACGACGAGCGCAAGCCCTCTCCCCTCTTGCAGCAATACCTCGACGAGCTCAACCGCATCATCCATGCCAACTAACTGTCGGAAGACGGGGTAGAAATCGTAGATTGCCAGCCCCCGGCGGGCATGGCGCTACAATGGTCACTCACATGAAACGCACTCAACGAAAGGAAGCCCGTGAAGGTCATCATCTATACCGACGGCTCGGCCCGATCAAATCCGGGGCGCGGCGGCTACGGCGCCGTGCTCAAATACACCAACCCCGCCGGCAAGACCTTTACCTCCGAGCTTTCGCGCGGCTACGCCAAGACCACCAACAACCGCATGGAACTCATGGCGGTTATCGTGGCGCTCGAGGCGCTCAACCGCCCCTGCGAGGTCGAGGTCCATTCCGATTCGCAGTACGTCGTCAACGCCTTCAACAAGCACTGGATTGACGGATGGAAAAAACGCGGCTGGAAGACCGCCAACAAGCAGCCCGTTAAGAACCGCGACCTGTGGGAGCGTCTGCTTGCCGCAAAGAGCCAGCATAAGGTGGAGTTCATCTGGGTGAAGGGGCATGCCGGCCATGAGCTCAACGAGCGCTGCGACGAGCTTGCCACCACCGCAGCCGACGGAGCCAACCTCGATATCGACGCCGGCTTTAACGAGAGCGACCTGTAGCGGCGTTTTCGCACGCTTTTGCGTCCCCCTCGCGCTACACTCGTCCTGTAGACCAAACAATGCAAGGGGGACACATGCTGCGCATAGCGACCATCGGCACATCCATGATCACCGACGACTTTATCCAAGTCGTCAATGCAAACGACCAGGCTGTATTCGTAGGCACGCTCTCGCGCAACGCCGAGCGCGGCGCTGCCTTTACCGCTGAGCGCGGCGGCGAGCGCAACTTCACCGCACTTGACGAGCTTGCGTCCACCGACGACGTCGACGCCGTCTACATCGGCAGCCCCAATGCGCTCCACTACGAGCAGGCGCTCGCCTGTATCGCCGGAGGCAAGCACGTTATCGTCGAAAAGCCCTTTTGTGCCACCGAGGCGCAGGCGCTCGAGGTCTTTCGCGCAGCCGAGGCGGCGGGCGTCGTAGCCCTCGAGGCCATGCGCCCGCTTCACGATCCCGCTTTCCACGCCATTGAGGACGCTCTGGGCGAGATCGCCCCCATCCGCCGCGCCTCATTGCGCTTTGGCAAGTATTCTTCGCGCTACAACGAGGTTCTCGTGGGGCGCGCCACCAATATCTTCGACTGCCACATGGCCTCGGGCTCCCTCATGGACATCGGCGTCTATACCGTCGAGCCCATGGTCGAGATCTTCGGCATGCCCTCCGGTCTCACCAGCATGACCACGCTGCTCGATCCCTCAACGCAAGAGCTCACCCATGGCCCCATCGACGGTTGCGGCTCCATTCTCGCCAGCTATGGCGGAGGCCGCATCTCCGTCGAACTTGCGCATTCAAAGATCACCAACGACCTGCTGCCCTCGCAAATCGAAGGCGAGCGCGGCACCATCCAGATTGACCATCTGTCCACGCCCCGCAACGTACGCATCGATTATCGCGGCGACGTCGTGCGCGGATCGGCGACCGAGGCGCCGCGCGAGCAAGGCGACAACGGACGCGCGCTCGACCTTCCCAAATCGAGCAACACCATGGAGTACGAGCTCGCCGACTTTATCACCGCCATCGTCGGCATCGATAGCATTAAGGACGAGATCTGGGAAACGCCTGCCGGGCGCCATGAGCTTGGCCACTATCGCGATGTCACGCTTGTCTCGCTGCGTATCATGGATGCCGTGCGCCAGCAGGCCGGCATTACCTTTCCCGCTGATTCAGTCAAGCAGGCCTAGCGATGGGCTTCTTCGAAACGTTCTTCTCCAGCGTCACCGGCGGCAGTCGAGAGCCTCAAAAACCATCAAACGTCGAGCTCGAGCTGCGCCGCAGGCTTACTGTGCTCGCAAGCGACGAGGCCACTCAAGACACTCCCCTGCGCTATTTCCTACGCTGGGAGGGGCAAGTCCAAGGCGTTGGTTTTCGCTTTACCAACACCAACCTCGCACAGGCACGCGCACTCACCGGCTGGGTGAGTAACATGGAAGACGGGTCAGTCGAGATGGAGATACAGGGAGCTCCGGCAAACATCCTGTCTCATCTCGAGGCGCTTCATGCCTCCTATGAGCGCATGGGAACGCGTTTTCGCCTCGTAGACGCCCAGACCCGAGCCCCATTTGCCCATGAAGACGGTTTCATTCCTCGTTATTAGTATTGTGTGCTAAATACGGTATCATTTACCTACGACCGTTGATAGAAAAGAGGCGAGGCGCATGGCGGTGCAAAGAAGGAATACCAAGCAGCGAAAGCTGGTTCTTGACGCTGTGCGCCAAAGCTATAACCATCCCACCGCCGACGAAATCTACAACGCCGTACGCGAACAGGATGACAAGATCAGCCGCGGCACGGTCTACCGCAACCTCAATCTCTTAGCCGACGCAGGGGAGATTCTCTCTATTAAGACGCCGGGCGGCAGCCGCTTCGATCGCACCATCGAGCCGCACGCACATATCATCTGCACCTCGTGCAGCCGCGTCATCGACGTGCCGCTCCCCTTCGATGCCCAACTCGACGACAAGGCGTCCGAGCAAATCGGCTGGGACGTCACCTCGCACTACACCATCTTCGAGGGCCTCTGCCCCAACTGCCGGTAGATGTTTGGGACATGCCTTAAAATCTCCCTTTCCACCGATGGCGGCAAAAAGTAGATTTCTAGGCATGCCACATATATCTACTCGGCGAGCAGGCGATGCAGTTCCTCTTCGACCGTGCGCACGTAGCGGACGCGGTCGTTGATGCCACGCATAGAGGGATTGCAGTTCTCCATTAGATAGGGATGGCCCACTACATTGAGCATGTCGCGGTCGTTTTCGTTATCGCCAAACGCCATCATCTCATCGGGCGAAATTCCCAGGACACGACCATAATCGGCAAGCGCGGACCCCTTGCCCGAGTCAAAGCCGATAAAGTCAGTCCATTCGGTTCCCGACGTCATCACATCGACTCGGTCGCTAAAGAGACGCTCGAAATACTCCAGGGCCACCGGCTGATCAATTTCGGGCGTCTGGAAGGCAATCTTAATGACATCCTCGTCGATGTCCTCGGGACGGTCGACCACCGCCACATCGCAGTGGACCTCATAGCGCAAATGGTCGACGAACGCATCGTTGCCGCTCATGGTGTAGAGGTGCCCCTCGCACGAAAGGGTCACGTCGGCATGGGGATACGCAACCACGGCATTCGCGATATCCATAGCAAGGCTACGCTCCATGGAACGCTTGACAACGGCATGCCCCTCGCTCATCACCAGGGCTCCGTTTTCGCATACATAGGCGAGCTCATCGGCCACCGGGGCAAACAGGTAGCGCAGGCTCGCATATTGACGGCCGCTCGCCGGCATAAACACAATGCCGCGACGATGTAGCTCATCGATGAGCTCAAACGCCTCGGAACGCGGCTCGCGCTCCCCCGGATGCAGCAACGTGCCATCCAAATCGCAGGCGATCAGCTTGATTCCCTCAAGACCCATATGTTTCCCCCAAAACATCTCATCAACAGCAAGACGGACTTTGAATCGTTGCCTCTCAAAGTCCGTCTTGCATATATGCGCGTTAACCACGCGCCGCCTTTACGATTGTAAAGTCGGGAGCCATACTCACGACAACATCCGCCGCGCTCGACGCAAAGCGCCGACTGGCATCGAGCTCGCGCGTAACCACCGAGAGCCGAACACCCTCGACACCCCGGAGCATGCGGCCCAAAACAGGCTGCACCGGCGTATACATGCGCACGGTATGCTCGTCCGAGTCGCCTCGGAAAAGCGGCGCGTGCATATTGCCGATCTCCCAGCACGCATGCGCGAGCGCAATCGGGTCCATGCGGTCAACTTCGACTAAATAAACCTCGGCGCTGCGCAGGCGCACGACAACCGCCACGGGCGCCATGCCCGAACGGTCAATGGCGAGCACGTCGCCGTCGGCAAGACGACCGCCGTCGGACGCCAGCCGAACATCGACCGTGCGCCCCAGCTCCGTCACGCCCGCAAACGCGCATACATCAGCCTGGTCCCAATCGAGCAGCAGCTCGTCAACTTCAAAGACACCACCCAGCTCCCGGCGAAGCAGGAGTTCATAGGACGGATCGTTGAGATTTCCCAAGCATGTCGTCGAAACCAAGCGTTCAGGCATGCTCTAGCCCTCGACCTCGACGAGCTCGATATCAAAGTTGAGGTCCTTGCCGGCCAGCTCGTGGTTGGCGTCGAGCGTCACAGCCTCGGGCGTCACGTCAATGACGACGGCGGGGACGGGCATACCGCTCGGCGTGGACAGGAAGAGCTTCATGCCCTTCTCGATCTGCTCGATGTTGGGAACCTGCTCGGCCGGGAAGGTCAGGACCATCTCGGGGTTGTGCTCGCCGTAGGCATCGGCAGCCGGGATGTGCACAGTCTTCTTCTCGCCCACCTGCATGTCGACAACAGCAGCGTCGAAGCCCTTGATCATCTGGCCGGCGCCGCAGGTGAACTCCAGCGGCTCGCCGCGATCGTAGGAGCTATCGAACTGCGTGCCGTCATCGAGCGTGCCGCGATAATGAGTCTTAACCTTCTTGCCCTGGTTGGACATGGTAACCTCCGTGATAAGGGCGGCGCACAACGCGGACCGCCATGAACATATGGCGCTAACTATACCCTAGTCATACAATTCAAGGACAGTTTGCAAAGAAACGCTGCAACCGGAGGAACTATGGCATTTCCCGTATTTGACCTACACTGCGACACCGCCGATCGCATCGGCTGGGCCACGCTCGATCTCGACCTGCGCTTTACCGCGGGCACCGACGGGTATTTCCCCGGCGACGAAACGCATCCGCAGGATTTCGACCTCATCGAGGGCAACGCCTGCGCCATCTCGCTCGCAAAGATCGGCAATACGCCGTGGGCACAGTGCTTCGCCACGTTTGTCCCCGACGAGATTCCCACCGCCCACGCCGCGCGCTTCCAGGCGCAGATCATGGCGCACATGAGCGGCCAGGCAATGCTCAACCACGACCGCATGGTCAACGTACGCAGCGCCGCCGACATTCGCCCTGCGCTCAAGGGCGGCAAGGTCGCCTGCATCCACACTATCGAAAACGCCACGTTCTTTGCCGAGGACCCCGCGCTGATCGAGGTGCTCAAGAGCTTGGGCGTGCTCATGTCATCACTCAGCTGGAATGCGCAGGGACCGCTCGCGAGCGGACACGATACCCACGCCGGCCTCACCGCCGCCGGCATCGAGGCGCTTACGCAGATGGAGCACGCCGGCATGGTGCTTGACGTCTCCCATCTTAACGACGAGTGCTTTGACGAAGTTGCCGCCCGCGCCACGCGCCCCTTCGTCGCCAGCCACTCCAACTCCCGTGCGGTTTGCGGCGTCAAGCGCAACCTTACCGACGACCAGTTCCGCACCATTCGCGACATGGGCGGCATCGTCGGCCTCAACTACTGCAGCGAGTTCCTGTCTAACGAAGCAACCGACGAGACCGCTGCAGATGTCACCTTCGACCAGCTGGCGGCCCATATCGAGCACTGGCTCGACCTGGGCGGCGAGGACGTCATCGCGCTCGGCGGCGACTGGGACGGCGCCACGGTGCCCGCTTTCCTCTCCGATGCCAGCATGATGCCCGAGTTCCAGAACATGCTCTCCAAGCACTTTGGCAAGACCGTGATGCAAAAGCTCTGCAGCGACAACGCGCTTGCCTTCTTTGAGCGTTATTAGTTTCACATCCCTTGAGCGGGCCGGCATGCCGAACGGTCGACATGCCGGCCCGTCCCCAACCCAAAGGACCGCTTTTGACGCAGCAATTTACGATTTCCGTATCTCGACCGGATGGGACGGCCTTGCCCGTCATCGTTACCAAAAAACGCGTCAAGAACTTCAACCTACGCGTCACATCGAGCGGTGAGGTCCACGCCAGCGCACCGCTCGGCGCCGGTCGCGAGCGCATCGAAGCGTTTGTGAAGCGCAACAGCGCCTGGATTATCGGCCGACTTGCCCAGCGCGAGCAACGTCAGGCGACGGCGCGAGGGCCGCTCAGCCCCTCGTCCATCATTGCACTTTGGGGCAAGCCCATCACGGTACAGGACGCACTCGATCACAACTTTGCATCGCCCGCACCGCGGCCCAAGCAGGCCACCTTCGCAAGTTTTATGGGTACCGACGAATCGGACGAAGGCCCACAGGCCAAGCGGCGCGCAATCCTCGACGGCCTAACGTCCGACGAGCTCCAAGCCCACATCGACCAGCTCTATACGTCCGAGGTCACATCGGCGCTGCGCGATATGGTGCACGCGTACGAAATCGCAATGGGTGTCGCCGTCTCCCGCGCCTCCGTGCGCAGCATGAAGACGCGCTGGGGCTCATGCACGCCCAAAACCGGCGCCATTCGCATCGCACGCGAACTGGCCGCCTACCCTGTCGAATGCCTCGACATGGTTGTCGCCCACGAGCTCGTTCATCTGCTCGAGCCGAGCCACAATCAACGGTTCCATGCCCTGCTCGACACGTACTGCCCCGACAATAGAGCCCTGTCGCAGCGGCTCAAAAAACCGCCCGCCGACGAGCTCTAGCGTCGCCTAACGCACGCGCTCGATCTCGACACCGCAGCTTGCCAGGGGCAGGCCAACAGGAGCCCACGGCTTATCGAGCTTTATGCGCACACCAAGCAGCGAGGGATAACGGCGCAGCAGCATCTGGGCCGCCCCCTCGGCTGCCGCCTCGATGAGTTTAAACGTATGCTCGCGCAGATAGCCATCGACATCGTGGCACACCGAGCCGTAGTCAATCGAGGCGTCCAGGTTATCGTGCTCCCCCGCTGCACGCAGGTCGGCATAGAGCACCAAGGACACGATGAACTTCTGACCCAGCGCGTTCTCCTCGGGATACACGCCATGGTTGGCAAAAACCTCTAGGCCGTCAATGACAATACGATCGGCATGGCGCAGATCGTCATAGTTCACGTGAGGCACCGCCGTCGCAGTAGAAATTTCACCCCTACCACGACGGGCGAGCTCAGCACCCTCAGTCTTGGTTGCATTCTCGGGCAGCTTCTTGTTACTCATCGCGATCGTCTCCTTCGTTTAGAACCCCGACCGCGCAAATTAACTACACGCGAATCGACAGGTTCTTTTTATCATCGCTCCAGTTGCAAGCATTGCGCGCGGGGCATGCAAAGCAGGCGCGCGACGCTTTGTCGGCTGCATAGAGCAGACGCTCAAGCGGTTGGCTGTTCACGCGCAGCTTTCGATGACCCAGAATGGCCGTCTTAATGGCTGCGGCATCGGCCGACTCAAACGCCACGTCATCGGGCATGCCGGCGAGTATTGCATCAGCGACGCGCTCGCTTGCAACATCATGGGATATACCCGATTCGTACTGTTCATCTTTGCCGATATCGTGAAGAAGTGCCGTGGCGTAAATGACCTCGCGGTCAAATTCGAGCTGCTCCTCGAGATTCTTGATCCACATAATGCGAGCGACATCAAGCAGATGGTCAATACCGTGGCGGCAGAAGATGCGCCCCGATTCCAACTGTGCAATGTTGCCCAGGTGCCGCCGGAACAGCCCGTTGGCACAAATGTAATCAATGCGAGGCATGGCGCCAAAGGGGGCCAGGCCCGAAGCCATAAAGCCGCGACGCGACGTCCCCTCATCGGTCTTCGATGTAAAGTCGTTGACGACTCTCATGGTTAGCGGTCCAGCATCCTAAAGAAACGCTCCTCGAGCGCGGGATCGGTCTCAAAGACGCCGCGGCGAGCGAGCGTCACGGTCTTGGTGCCGGGCTTTTGCACGCCACGCATCGTCATGCACATATGCTCGGCCTCCATCAACACAATCGCTCCCTGGGGAGCGAGATACTCCATGAGGGCATCGGCAACCTGCGCACACAGCTGCTCCTGCAGCTGCAGACGGCGGGCATAAACCTCAACCGTGCGAGCAAGCTTGGAAAGCCCGGCCACCCGACCGTTAGGGATATAACCAATGGCGGCCTTGCCATAAAACGGCAGCAGATGATGTTCGCACAGCGAGTAGAACGTGATGTCGCGCTCGATAACCAAATCGTTCGAAGCGACGGCAAAGGTTTTGGACAGGTGCTCCTCGGCACTCTGGTCCACACCGCCGGCGATCTCGCCATACATACGGGCAACGCGCGCCGGGGTCTCCAGCAGGCCCTCACGAGTTGGATCCTCGCCTATGCCCTCAAGCAACAGCTTAATGGCGGCCTCGACTTTTTCCTGATCGACCATCTGGGCCTCACTTTTCCGATTTCACGTTCGCACTATGGTACCACGCCCTCCGGCATCGACCACAAGCTACATAGTATGGGTCGAATAGACCGGATCATCGCGCCAAAGTTCAACCGCATCACAAAGCGCAACGCCCTCGCGCTCAGCACGGGCGCGCGTAGCGTTCATATCGATCACGCGCTGGTTGCTCGAGCCCCTAAAGCGCAGCGTGATATCGTACAGGTCCTGAACAAACGGGCCGTCCACCAACATGTCGAGGCAGGCAAGAATGCGGTCCGTCACCTCGGTATGATGACGACCACCCGGCATAAGCTCCTCGAGCACGTCACCGGTAAAGCACCAAATGGTCTTCCCCGACCCCACTGGATAGGCCGCGCGAACACGCTCGACAAACTCAACGAGCCCCGCCTGATTCTCGGGCTCCATGGGCTCGCCGCCCAGAATCGTCAGACCATCGATAAAGGGATGATCGAGACTCTTGATAATCTTGTCCTCGACGGCACGATCGAACGGCTCACCCGCAGCAAAGTCCCACGCAACAGAGTTAAAGCAATTCTTGCACCCACGACGGCACCCGCTTACAAACAGAGAAGTACGAACGCCTTCTCCATCAGCAATGTCGAAATACTTAATGTTCGCGTAGTTCATAGGTAACCTTCCTGGGGGTCTGGAGTATATCATCCCGTCCTCAAACATTCTCGGCCTTCGGCCTGCGAAACTGCGGGCGGGACGATATACTCCAGACCCCTCGCGAGCGATACTCAATGAACTCAGCGAACATCGAGTATAGGGTTCGAGGTCCAATAAAAACAATGCTGCAGCTCAACCGTTATCGCAAGCAAAGCGTTGTTGCAAGTCAACTCATTTCCGCTAAAAACTTCGAGGAGTGAGCAGACCGCGTGCTGCATCTCAGCTACATCAACTTGGCTGAGCCGAGAGGGCCGCTTGGGCTTTTGCTCGATATGAGTTCCGCACGCAAAGAAGGCCACTTAATGTGGCCTTCGTCTTGCGCAGGACTGTCCGAAATAGCGAGCAAATGCCCAAGCGGCCCTCTCGGCTCAGTCCCGGAGCGGTATTAGAGATGCAGCACGCGGTCGCGGATCTCCTCGGTTCGACCCTGGTTCCAGAACTGGGTACCGATGTAGCCGCACGTACGACGAGCGACGTTCATTTTCTCCTGGTCGCGGTTGCCGCAGTTGGGGCACTCCCACACCAGCTTGCCATCGTCCTCAACAATCTTGATCTCGCCATCGTAGCCGCACACCTGGCAGTAGTCGCTCTTGGTGTTGAGCTCGGCGTACATGATGTTGTCGTAGATGTACTGCATCACGCGAATGACAGCCTTGAGGTTGTCCTGCATGTTGGGAACCTCGACGTAGGAGATAGCACCGCCCGGCGAAAGCTGCTGGAACATGCCCTCGAACTTGAGCTTGTCGAATGCGTCGATCTCCTCGGACACGTGGACGTGGTAGCTGTTGGTGATGTAGCCCTTGTCCGTCACGCCCGGGATAATGCCAAAACGACGCTGCAGGCACTTGGCGAACTTGTAGGTCGTCGACTCAAGCGGGGTGCCGTACAGCGAGAAGTCGATATCGCTTTCGGCCTTCCACTCGGCGCACTTGTCGTTCATGCGCTGCATGACGGCCATGGCAAACGGCGTGCCCTCCTTCTCGGTGTGGCTGTGACCCGTCATGTACTTGACGCACTCATACAGACCGGCATACCCCAAGCTGATGGTGGAATAGCCGCCCACGAGCAGCTTATCGATCGTCTCGCCCTTCTTCAGACGCGCCAGGGCACCGTACTGCCAAAGAATCGGCGCGGCATCCGAAAGCGTGCCCATCAGACGCTCATGACGGCACAGCAGGGCACGATGGCACAGCTCAAGGCGCTCATCGAAGATCTTCCAGAACTTGTCCATGTCCTGATGCGAGCTCAGCGCGACATCGGGCAGGTTGATGGTCACAACACCCTGGTTAAAGCGACCATAGTACTTGGGCTTGTTCGGGTCATAGTTCAGCGCGTTGGCCACATTGTTAAATCCGTTACCGGAGCGGTCGGGCGTCAAGAAGCTGCGGCAACCCATGCAGGTGTAGCAATCGCCGTTGCCAGCGGTCTCGCCCTTAGACAGCTTGAGCTCGCGCATCTTCTTCTCGGAGATGTAGTCGGGCACCATGCGCTTGGCGGTGCACTTGGCAGCCAGCTGGGTCAGGTAGAAGTACGGGGAATTCTCGTGAACATTATCGTCCTCGAGTACATAGATAAGCTTGGGGAATGCCGGGGTAATCCACACACCGGCTTCGTTCTTAACGCCCTCATAGCGCTGACGAAGCGTCTCCTCCACGATCATGGCAAGGTCGTGCTTCTCCTGCGCTGAGCGAGCCTCGTTGAGATACATAAAGACCGTCACAAACGGCGCCTGGCCGTTTGTGGTCATAAGGGTCACAACCTGATACTGAATCGTCTGGACGCCGCGACGGATCTCGTCACGCAGACGGTCCTCAACGACCTCACGGACCTTTTCGGCAGATGCCGAAACACCGAGCTCCTCGAGCTCGCGGGCAACCTCGCCGCGAATCTTTTGACGGCTCACCTCAACAAACGGGGCGAGATGGGTCAGTGAAATAGACTGGCCGCCGTACTGGGAGGAAGCAACCTGGGCGATAATCTGCGTCGCGATGTTGCAGGCAGTCGAGAAGCTGTGCGGCTTCTCGATCAGCGTGCCCGAGATAACGGTGCCGTTCTGGAGCATGTCCTCCAGGTTCACCAGGTCGCAGTTATGCATGTGCTGGGCAAAGTAGTCAGAATCGTGGAAGTGGATCAGGCCCTCATTGTGGGCATCCACGATCTCCTGGGGCAGCAGCACACGCTGAGTCAGATCCTTTGAAATCTCGCCGGCCATATAGTCGCGCTGGACGGAATTGACGGTCGGGTTCTTGTTAGAGTTCTCCTGCTTGACCTCTTCGTTATTGCACTCGATCAGCGACAGAATCTTGTCGTCGGTCGTGTTCTTCTGGCGCTTCAGGCTCTGAACATAGCGATAGATGATGTAGTGGCGGGCGACCTCGTAGCAGTCGAGACGCATGATCTCGTCCTCGACCAAATCCTGGATCTCCTCGACCGAAACGGTGTGGCCCGCGTTCTCGCATGCCTCGGCGACGTTTTGCGCCGCATAAACCACCTGGCGGTCGGTAAGACGAGAGCTCTCCTCGACCTCCAAGTTTGCGGCGCGGATGGCATTGACGATCTTATCGATGTCAAAGACAACCTCGGTGCCGCTGCGCTTGATGATCTTCATCCTCTTGCCTCTTTCGCGTCGTAGCCTCATTGCGCTTCAGAGCCAAACGATGCCCGGCAGGGCCTGCCCCTGCCTTGCGGCGCCGTCGCGCAATCTGTGTTCTCGATAAACCATAAGCCTCCATGCGGACATTCCCTAGAGCCAATCAAGCGGTTCAAGGACACGTTCAAAAGAGGCAGTTAAGGTCTTCGTTCTCTGTCCGCCATCTATCATACGACAAAGAAGCATCTATATCCTGTATTCTTTTTTTAGGTCAAACACAACATATAGTGTTTCAGCAGGTCAAAGCAATTGGTCATTTTGCAGACGCATTAAAAATGAGGGGTATTTGACAAGTCGGTAAAACGTTACCAACACGGCTACCTGCATGGCAGTTATAAAACCCCCTTAGTCAAGCCGCTGACAAATCCTACCAAAACCAAGCCGCTCACGCCAAAAGAATCCAAAAGATTATGCTTGACCAACATGTTGCGGTCGTGCCTTGCCGAGCTCCATGCAACCGCGGCACGAATCCTTGAAAGATATGTGCATGCAAACGGAGAAGATGGGAGTTTTCTCGGATGACTACTGAGAAGCATTCCGGAAGATCAAAAACTCGATATTTGGTGACGTATTTGGCGACCCATTTGGCGACGTAAAACAAAACAGCCCAGAGGCGTTGCCTCTGGGCTGCGAACATTTGGTGGGCGTTAGAAGATTTGAACTTCTGACCTCTTCCGTGTCAGGGAAGCGCTCTCCCCCTGAGCTAAACGCCCAAATGGAGCGGACAACGGGGCTCGAACCCGCG
>NZ_QSQK01000016.1:41034-47149 GCF_003436735.1 Collinsella sp. TF12-2AT
AAATGGAGCGGACAACGGGGCTCGAACCCGCGACCCCAACCTTGGCAAGGTTGTGCTCTACCAACTGAGCCATGTCCGCCTGCGAGGATTTAATATACGGGATGATCCACCCAAATGCAAGAACTTTTTTTGAAAAGTTTTGCGACGCCCTCGCGAACCTCGCGAAGACATCAGCCACCACGGAAGGTGTAGGCAAACGCAAGCTCGCCGCAAGAGGCCCCCTACAACTCAGCGAGCATGATCCAGGCAGAGCTGTCCTGCGCGAGCCTGCCGTCTGCAAGCGGTGATGAGGTGAGCAGGACCCTACCCGCCGGCAGCTCCACGGGTGCTGCACCGAAGTTCGTCACACACGCCCAGCCGTTGTCGCGGCGATAGGCGATGACGCCGCCCTCAGCGCCCTCGGCACCATCCGCAAGGCCGGTGCGCCCGTCAAGATCGAGCCACGCAAGATCGTTGGCGCACCCGCGCAGCTTGCGCCGCAGCCAGAGGGCGTCGCGATAGAACGCAAGCATCGATGCCGGGTCCGCTTCTTCCCTATCGGCAGCGTAATCGGAAAACCATGCAGGCTGTGGCAGATGGGGCGCCGCATCGGCGTCCGCCGGTGAAAACCCAAACGATCCGCCCTGCGCGGGATCGTCCGCTGCCACCCACGGCAGGGGCACACGACAGCCGTCGCGCCCCTTCTCGCGCTTCGGTCCGTGCGTATTGGTCGCAGTGGGATCTTCGAGTGCAGCCCACGGGATGTCAGCCACCTCAAAAAGGCCGAGCTCCTCACCCTGATACACGTATGCCGAGCCCGGAAGCGCCAACTCAAGCAAAAGGGCTGCCCGCGCGCGGCGCTCGCCGAGTTCACGGTCCTCGTCATAAGACGACCCGTCGCGTAAGAGCCAGTCGAGCGCAATCTGATGGTAGCGCGTCGCCTTGATTTGCGGCAGGGCATAGCGTGTCGCCACGCGCGGCACGTCGTGGTTGGAGAGTACCCAGGTCGAGGCGGAACCGGATTCGATGGCCGCCTTCAAGCCCTTCTCGATTGCAGCGTGCATGTCATCATAGGTCCAAGTGGCCTTGGCGAACTCAAAGTTGAATGTCTGGCCAAGCTCGCTGGGGCGTGCGTAGAGATACTGGCGCTCGGGCAGAACCCACGCCTCGGCAACGGCGCTGCGCGGCGGATCATAACGGTCGAACACGCGGCGCCACTCGCGATAGATCTCATGGACCTCGTTGCGGTCCCACAGCGGATGGGTGCCGTCCTCAACCATGTCATCGCCCTCGGCGAGATGCCACTGGTCGAGGTCATCGCGGTCGAGATCCTTGGCGAGACCGTGCGCCACATCAATGCGAAAGCCATCGACGCCTCGATCGCTCCAAAACGCCAGGACGTCGCAAAAGAACGCATGAACCTCGGGACACGACCAGTCAAAGTCCGGCTGCTCGGGCGTAAACATGTGCAGATACCACTGACCGTCCGCGACGCGCGTCCAGGCGGGGCCGCCAAAGTTGGCATTCCAATTGGTGGGAGGCAGCTCGCCGTGCTCGCCGCGACCATCGCGGAAGATATAACGGGCGCGCTCGGGTGATCCGGGGCCGGCGGCAAGAGCGGCTTTGAACCAGGGGTGCTGGTTGGACGAATGGTTGGGCACGATGTCGACGATGACCTTGATGCCGTGCGCATGAGCCGCAGCGATCATGTCATCGAAGTCGTCAAGCGAGCCGAGACGTGGGTCGACATCGCAGTAGTCCGCCACATCATAGCCGCCATCGACAAGAGGCGATGGGTAAAACGGGCTCAGCCAGATGGCCTCGATGCCCAGCTGCTCAAGATAGTCCATCTGCTGGGTAATGCCCGCGATATCGCCCAGACCCGAACCAGTCGAATCCTTAAACGAGCGCGGGTAGATTTGATAAATCGCGGCATCGGACATCCATGGGCGCGAAGAGGACTTTTCTGTAGCCATGGGGTGCGACTCCCTTGCAACGAGGTTTTGCGAGATGTCCACGATGATACGCCCAAAGCGGACATTCGCGGCAAACAACGCCACAGCCACGCCCCAAACGCTCGCTCCCTCTCGGGTTCGAGCCCAAGCGATGGGTACGAAAAAGCCCGGCTACCGTAGTAGTCGGGCTGCTGCGTTTGGAGCGGACAACGGGGCTCGAACCCGCGACCCCAACCTTGGCAAGGTTGTGCTCTACCAACTGAGCCATGTCCGCATATGTAAAACAAAACGGGCGCCGGAGCGCCCGGATGTTGCTTGGAGGCGAAGCCCGGATTCGAACCGGGGGTAAAGGCTTTGCAGGCCTCTGCCTTACCACTTGGCCACTTCGCCGAAAAAGGACCGCCTAAACGGTCCGGAAATGCAATGGAGCGGACAACGGGGCTCGAACCCGCGACCCCAACCTTGGCAAGGTTGTGCTCTACCAACTGAGCCATGTCCGCTTGCGGGTTATTAATTTACGCGAGTTGTCCAAAAGACGCAAGTACTTTTTTCAAAAAACTTGTCTGCCGCATGTTCTTAGTAGCTAAACGCGCTAAAGCGATTGGCTAGGCACACGATTCCAGCGCTCCGCTAAACAGCTTCACCATCTGCACGCGCGTGCCGGCGCCGTCCGTACGACGAGCAACCTCCACGTTATCGACGAGCATACGCATAAGCTTGATACCACGGCCGCGCTCCTCAGATGCGACCGGTTCGCTCGTTTCATCGATAGAATAGCCGGCACCTCGATCAAGCACCTCAACCACAACGCGATCGCTATAGGCCTGAACCGTCAGAACGCACCCGATACCGCCCGCATGGTCATAGGCATTACCCAGCGCCTCCCCCGACGCCAATGCGACATCGTAGCGCTCGTCACGGCGCAACGGAAGCGATTCAAGGAGTTCGGCGATGCGATGTCGGTAGTATGGAAGATTCTCGATACCCTGACGGACCTCGACGCTCTTACTCCAGCGAGGCAGCTCCCCCACCGGAATGGCGGGAATAGACTCCCGTGCCGGCCCCGCGACATGAAGAATATCGACAAGACGAGCAATCTCCAAAAAGCGAACAACTTCACCTGATGCATTGACGAGCGAAAGCAGGCCTTCTCGCCTCATGAGCTCACGAGCGCGCGTAAGCAGGAATGCCAAGCCCGTCGAATCGATAAAGCTGACAGCCTGACAGTTGATGACGACACGACGCACGCCGCGGCCAATCAAAGCATCCAACCGCCGACGCAGCGCAGGCACCGTGGCGATGTCGATATCGCCTGGTGGCGTCAAAACCGCTATGTCATTCCACTCATTCATACGACCATGGTTCCCCAAAAAAGCCCACTCGATGCATTCGTTTCCCCGACCGTACGGATTCAGCCCGCCCAGCGTCGTCTATGAACGACCCCGTAAAAACTCAAGGGACACCAATGCAATGTCATCGTCCAGCGCCGATTCGGTAAATCGGTCGAGCTCGCCCAAGACCTTGCCGCAAATGCCCGACACGCCCTCACCCGAGACAGAGAGCAGAAGGTCGCGAAGGCGCTGCTCGCCAAAGAAAGCACCCGAGCGGTCACGCGCTTCGATTGTTCCGTCGGTGTACATAAATAGCATGTCACCAGGAGCGAACGTAAACACGCCTGTCTCGTACACCATGCTCTCAAAGGCACCGATTACCCCCGATTGGCATCCAAGCAGCTCGACCTCTCCCCCACGAGCCTCGCCGCCACCCAGCGGCATCGACTCTGGCCTGATGACCATGGTCGGAGGATGGCCCGCCGAACAATACGTTGCGCGTCCGGCTTTAAGGTCAATCTTGGCGATAAAGGCCGTCACGAACGTCTCGACCCTCGAAAAGCCCATAAGCATGCTATTAAGGGAGCGTGCCATGCGGGCCGGTCCAGCGCCCTCCCAGGCATATGCCGTCAGGGCCGTCTTGACGAGTGCGGACATCGATGCAGCCTCAATGCCTTTGCCAGACACATCGCCCAGAATCATGACGGCGCAATCGTCGGGAAGACGGATGAGCGTATAGAAATCGCCGCCGACCAACGCCGAGTTCGTGGCCGACAGGTACACCGAATCGGCGGCGATTCCCGGAACATCCCCCAGTGAATTTCTCATGCCAATCTGGAGGGTCTGAGCGATATGGCGCTCCTCACGCTTTTGAGATTCGCCTTCATAGATCAGTTCAAAGTCATGAGCCAAGTGCACCAAGTAGTCATATTCAAGGTCATCAATCGGCTCTTGGCTACCATCACGAAGCAGCAGCGCACGCGTCGTCGGCCCCTTCGCAACAGAAGCAGGAACGATTGCGTCGTTACTGTGCTTGCCATCGCCCTCAGGGCGTGGGCGCCCCGCCTCGATGCCGGCGTCGACGTAGAGACCCTGGCAAGGCAGGCCATGCGCTCTAAGCCAGCCTCCCATAGGCATCGATTCGTCAACGCGAGTTATACGGACGTGTTTAAGGTCCTCGGCACTCGTGCCGCCCAAAACAGATGCCTCAAAGCCATCAGGGGCAGCCCCCAGACGTGCCGCTGGCGCCGTCGTGGAAAAGAAAAGCTTCTCGGGATCGTCCGGCAAAGCAACGCGACTGCCGCCTTCAAAATCTATGACGTAGGAATCCAGACTGGCGTCATACTCAACAGGGCAAAAATGGCAGTTGAGCATATTGCAGATCTCGGACGACACCGCCTGGGTAGCCGCGGCGGAATCGTCTAGAAAGGTAAACAACTCATCACGCAGCACATTGAGGGAACGACCAAGCTCGGCCGTGCGACGGGAGCGAAGGCTCGATGCCATGCCGACCAGCTGGATAGACAGGTAATCGCAAATGACCTCGAGCACATTAACGTCATAGGCGAGCGGTGCCTGGGGGCGTTTCCAACCAACTTCCAGCACGCCGAGGATCTGCGTACCGTAAAAAACGGGAAGACAGATTTCACTGCGGTACGGAGGCATATCCTGCATGCGCAACAGGTGCTTTGAACGATTATCCAGGTCCATGAACATACCGGAGGCGGCCTTATCGCCCTCAAGGTCCTGTTGGATCGACAAGCGACAGGCACGCGACTCGCGAAGAACATACGTCGGAATGCCAGCGCCATACGGCAAAAACTCGGGCAGGTAGCTGTCGTACAGCTCCTTGGAAACACCGCGAAGCTTAAAGCCGCCGCTCTCAGAAAAATAGATAGCGGCACCCGAAGCATCGAGCGTTCCTACAAGCTGGTTCAAAACGGTATCAAGCAGGCTGGGTAACTCATCGGAGCCCACAGTGCTCATAATGACCGAGAGCGTCCCAGAGAGACGCTTGTTCGCCACTCTAAGCTCCGATAACGCACGCTTGAGCTGACGGTCGTGAGAATACTGTTCCTCGATACTGTGAAGCGCCACCAGGACACGTGGCGCGCGGCGCCCAAAGATACGTGGAGGCGTTACGGAGCCTGCGCGAACCAATACGGGAATAAAGGAGCCATCGCTCAGCTTGAGCATCAGTTCGCTCTCGGAGCCATCAGTTTCAAATGGCAAACGATGTTCCGTTGCACGTTCAAAAGCGGACGAGTACAGGACGTCTTTAACATCTCCACCGATGACGTCGGCGCGTTCCTCGCACATCAAACCAAGTAAGCGATTATTCACATGCAGAATGGTTCCGTCGAGCTCGCAGATGATGACAGCATCGCTCGTGATCTCGACTAGTTGGGCAACGTCTGCCCACTCGTTGCGTTCAAGCGTTTCCATCGTGGACCCCACCGTCTATCGGTAACAAAAAAGCCTCCGAAGAGGCTTCTCAAATGCGATGGTGTCGGAGGCGGGACTTGAACCCGCATGACCAAAAAGCGGTCACTAGCACCTCAAGCTAGCGCGTCTGCCAATTCCGCCACTCCGACATGCTATGTTGTTGATTCGCAGTTCGTTTTGTTCGACCCGCGCGTTCAACGAGGAAGATAATAACCTATGATTCGAGAACTGTGCAAGCACTTTTTTCAAAAAAGTTTACGAATTTGTAAATGCGCAGGTAGATCCGTATGCCCGGCCCCGAATCGGTGTTGCCTCCCGGCGCGTCCTCGGGCATGGGCGATATTTTGCTACGCACTTCGTGCTGCAAAATATCGCTCCCCCTGCGGAATGCGCCGGGAGGCAACA
>NZ_QSQK01000017.1:0-505 GCF_003436735.1 Collinsella sp. TF12-2AT
GGCCGAGGCCGCCTCGATCAATTTGCGAAAGAATCTTGACGGTACCTGTTGAGGTGGTGGGTCGCGGGATTACATCCTCGACACGAAATGTTGATATGGCAACGTTCGAGTCAAGTGGTCGCGGCATGAAAAAACCCGCCGCATAAGCGACGGGTTTTACAACCTGGCTCCCCGGGTAGGACTCGAACCTACAACAGCGCGGTTAACAGCCGCGTGCTCTACCATTGAGCTACCGAGGAATTTAAAAGCCCAGCGGAATGGGCTGAGAAATTCTGGCTCCCCGGGTAGGACTCGAACCTACAACAGCGCGGTTAACAGCCGCGTGCTCTACCATTGAGCTACCGAGGAATAGGTGCGTGCTCTCAAGCAACGAAGTTTATTATACGGACGAATCAGCTTAGGGCAAGAACTTTTTTGAGATTTTTTCCGACCTAGTCATTGAGGACGTCCCCAATGACCACATGAAAGCGCCCCCAAGCGGATGTGCTTGAGGGCGCTTCTTGCT
>NZ_QSQK01000017.1:515-41883 GCF_003436735.1 Collinsella sp. TF12-2AT
TTAAAAGCCCAGCGGAATGGGCTGAGAAATTCTGGCTCCCCGGGTAGGACTCGAACCTACAACAGCGCGGTTAACAGCCGCGTGCTCTACCATTGAGCTACCGAGGAATAGGTGCGTGCTCTCAAGCAACGAAGTTTATTATACGGACGAATCAGCTTAGGGCAAGAACTTTTTTGAGATTTTTTCCGACCTAGTCATTGAGGACGTCCCCAATGACCACATGAAAGCGCCCCCAAGCGGATGTGCTTGAGGGCGCTTCTTGCTTGACTAGCTTTCGATATAGTCTTTGAGCTTGCTGCTGCGGCTCGGGTGGCGGAGCTTGGCCAAGGTCTTGGACTCGATCTGGCGGATACGCTCGCGCGTGACGCCAAACTCGCGGCCGACTTCCTCGAGCGTGCGGGGATGCCCGTCGACAAGGCCAAAGCGCAGCTCGATAACCTTGCGCTCACGATCGGCAAGCGAGTCGAGCACCTGGGTGAGCTGCTCCTGCAGCATGGAGAAGCTGGCGGCATCGGGCGGAACGATAGCCTGGGAGTCCTCGATGAAGTCGCCCAGCTGGGAATCCTCTTCCTCGCCGATGGGGGTCTCGAGCGACACGGGCTCCTGCGAAATTTTCTGGATCTCGCGGACGCGGTCGGCGCTCATGTCCATCTCGGCACCGATCTCCTCAGGGGTCGGGTCGCGACCCAGGTCCTGAAGGAGCTGGCGCTGCACGCGGACGAGCTTGTTGATGGTCTCGACCATATGCACGGGAATACGGATGGTACGGGCCTGATCGGCAATGGCGCGCGTAATGGCCTGACGGATCCACCACGTGGCGTACGTGGAGAACTTAAAGCCCTTCTGGTAGTCGAACTTCTCAACAGCGCGGATCAGACCGAGGTTGCCCTCCTGGATCAGGTCAAGGAACAGCATGCCGCGGCCGACATAGCGTTTGGCGATGGAGACGACCAGACGCAGGTTTGCGCTGATGAGTGCCTGCTTGGCTTCGAGGCCCACGTTCTCAATGCGCGTAAGACGACGCATCTCGGCACGCGTGAGCTCGAGCTCGCCGGCATCGGCAGCCTCGAGCTTCTCGGTGGCCTCGAGACCGGCCTCGATCTTCATAGCCAAATCGACCTCTTCGGAGGCGGTCAGCAGGTCGACCTTGCCGATCTCCTTGAGGTACATACGAACCGGATCGCCGGTCAGCATCACCGTGGAGGCATCGATGCCACGCACGCGGGAGCGTGAACGGGACGTGCGCACGGTGCGCTTCTTCTTGCTCTTGGAAGAACCCATCTCGGCGTCGGCCTGACGGGCCATCTTGAGCTCGTGATCGTCGAGCGAGCCGGAATCGTGCTCGTCGTCGTCATCGAAATCGTCAGTATCGGTATCGTTATCGTCATCGTCGACGTCCATGGGGGCGTCGTCGTTTCCGCTCGCGGAGATAATCTGGATGCCGCTGTTGCGCAGCGCGGAATACACCGCGGTGAGCTGCTCGTCAGAAACATCGATATCCTTCAGGGCGACCTGAATCTCGTCCTCGGTTACCGAAGTCCTGTTTGAGCCGTTGCCCATGAGCTTTGCAACGTAGGATTCCAGCCCAGTACCCGTGCTCTCAGTCTTTTTTGGCACAGATTCTCCCTTCATAGTCCACAGGACTCAATACTTTAGCACACACATAGGCGTCTATACCCAAAAAGAGGGCTGGATATAGGCGAGAATACGCTGGTTGACCACAACATCTAGGCCTGTTCGGTGCCTGCGGCCTCCAGACCGATCAAACGGAACGGGTCCGCCACGCCGCCGATAGACTTTTGCAGCTCGCGCTGACGCTGCGAATCCTGCGCGGCCTGCACGGTCAGCGCGCGACGGGCCTCATCATCGAGCGAACGGTCCTGGCGCAGCTTGGCCTGTGCGGCACGCATGCGGCGCTTGATGGTGTAGAGCTCGAGCGTATCGAGCATGAACACGATGTTCGTCTCGGTGGGGTGCTTGCTCGTCGCGGAGATGCGCCCGGCACTCACAAGCGTTGCCGCCTCGGGACAGACCGAGCGCGCCGCATCCATGCAGGCTGCAGGATCGGTTCCCGGCGGCGTTGCCAGAACGGCCCATGCGATGGACTCGTGACGTGGGTCAACCCACTCGATAGAGCAGATGCGGTCGGCATACGTGCGGAACAGGTCGGGGTAGCTCGTGAGCATCGTCAACAGCTCGCGCTCCCCTGCCAAGGACTTGCGCTCAAGATCAGTAAGAACCATCGGCGCCGCCGCAGCCGGAGCGCCCGAACCATCAGTCACAGGCACAGCACCCATACCATCAGGCACATCGATCGGCGGCAGGTCGTCGACGACCTCCACGGGCGCGGCACCGTAGGCATCGAGCGGGACGTAGTCATACGGCTCTTCTTCGACCGGCGCGGACACCGGCGGCGTCGCGCCCGATGCCCAAGCACCGCGAGATGCCCCCTGCGAACCAGACGTCCGACCGCCCGCGCTACCAGAGCGCTCTTCTTGCGCCCGCTGGCGTTCATAGTTCTGCTCACGACGTCGTTCCGCATCTTCGCGCTTGGCGACATCGCGAAACACGCGACCCGAACTCGCGCGAACCGTCTCCAGATCCAAACCCAGCAGATCGGCAATCTGAATAAAGTATGTGTCGATCATATAGCTATCGCGCAGCGGATAGATAAGCGTCAGCGCATCTTCCAGCGCCTTGGCACGACCGCCCGGCGTGGTGATGTCACTCGACTCCTGCAGCGAACGGTAGACAAAGTCCATGAGCGGCTCGGCAGCGTCGATGCGCGCCTGAAGCTCCTGTCCACCATGCGCTGTGATGAACTCCATGGGGTCGTTGCCGTCGGGCAGCACCACGCAGCGCAGGTCCATCGAATCCTGCTCGATAAATTGAATCGCGCGACGGGCGGCCTTCTGGCCCGCGGCATCGCCATCGAACATATACACGATACGCTTGGCAAAGCGGGTGAGCGTCTTGACGTGATGCTCCGTGAGCGCGGTGCCCAGCGTGGCGACAACGTTTTTGATCCCCGCCTCCCAGCAGGCGATGCAATCGGTATAGCCCTCCACCACAATGGCCGTATCCTGCGCGACGATAAACTCCTTGGCCCAGTTAAAGCCATAGAGGTTTCGCTTTTTATGGAACACGCTCGTCTCGGCGGTGTTGAGGTACTTGGGTTGGCCGTCACCCATGATGCGACCGCCAAAGGCGATGTTGTGACCCTGCTCGTCAAAGATGGGGAACATCACGCGGTCGTAGAAGCGGTCGGCAAGCTGCCCGCGCCCTCGACTCACGGCAACGTTGGCGTCGATCATCTCCTGCGGAGTAAAGCCCGCCTGCGACAGATGAGCCACCAGCATATTACGACCCGGCGCAAAGCCCAGGCAGTAGCGGCGGCAGACGTCGCCACCCATGCCGCGGCTGGCAAAGTACTCACGTGGACGGCCATCCTTACCGCGCATAAGCATGGTGTGGAAGAACTGGGCGGTCTCGGCACACAGATCGTAGATGCGGGCACGCTTGGTACCGCGCTCGCGGCGATCTCCGGTGTCGTGCAGCTCAATACCCGCGCGATCGGCCAAATAACGGATTGACTCGGGAAAGCTCAGGTTCTCGCGCTTCATGATATAGGTGAAGACGTCGCCACCCTCGCCGCAGCCAAAGCAATGCCACACCTGCGTGGCGGGAATAATGTGGAAGGACGGAGTCTTTTCGCCATGAAAGGGGCAGCAGCCCCAAAACTCATGGCCGCGGGGCTTGAGCTCAACCGTTTCCTGCACGATAGCAACTAGGTCGGACGCAGCGCGTACCTGGTCTTTTTCCTCATCGCTAATCACGGATGCCCACCCCCTGCTCACCCAAGTTGTGACGAATGTCCTCGATGTTACCCTCGACGGTCGCAATCAACTCATCCAGCGAATCGAACACGCGCGACGGACGCAGCCAGCGCGTAAACGCCAGCGAAACGGAAGCGCCGTACAGGTCGCCCGTATAACCAATTAAGTTAGCCTCGAGATGCGCAGAAGCCGCATCGTCGGCATACGTCGGCGGCAGTCCGACGTTGACGGCAGCGGGCCACACGATGTCGTTGACCAGCACCAGGCCCTCATACACGCCATCGGCAGGCACCTGAATGCCGTCGGGAACATGTAGGTTTGCCGTGGGAAAGCCCATGCCAGAACCCTCGTGACGGCCGCGAATAACACCGCCGCGCACCATATACGGGCGGCCGAGTAACTCAGCAGCAAGCTCCACATGGCCCTGTCCCAGCTCATGACGAATGCGGGTGGCGCAAATGGCCTCACCGCCCTCGCAAAGCAGGTCGTGCCCGTATACGTCAACGCCGCGCTTGGCACCCCAGGTGCGCATCTCGTCAACACCAGAAGCACCGCCACGACCCAGCCTAAAGTCGCTGCCAACGCGAATCGAACGAATGTCGACCACGCGTGACAGCAGTGCGAGAAAACCGACATGGTCGAGTGCCGCAACCTCAGGCGTAAAGGGAACGGCCACCACCGCATCGACCCCGGTCTGAGCCAAGGCATGTAGACGGTCGGACGTCGTCATCAATTTTTGAGCGGGCGAAGGACTCACCACAACGTCCGGATCGGGATCGAAAGTGACCACGACCGCCTTACAGCCATGGGCACGGGCGTCACGGACAAGCGCCGCAATGAGCTCCTGGTGTCCACGGTGCACGCCATCGAACACGCCAACGGCGATCGAGGCAGCACCCAGGTGCTCACACTTATCAAACGCATCGGCAGTAACGATGTGAGCCTCGTCCGACTCGCCCGCGAAAAAAATACGCGCGAGCTCGTGAGCGGACAACATCATCGAACACCGCCGATGGCCTGCGGAAAGACATGCTCCATGACAAAGCGGCCACCCTCGATGCGGGCGAGCGCCTTGAGTCCCCCATCGAGCACCAACGCAAACGGCGCCTTCGAGGCATCAAAATCGGCAAGCGCACGCTCAACGGGAATGCGTCGGCCGCAGAGCAGGTCGTCGGCAAGATTGCCCGGCAAGTCAACACGCGTGGCGCCCAGGGCCGCAATGGGATCCAGGGCAAAGCCAGCCGCGGACTCGGGAGAAAGCTCCTCGACCGCATGACAAGCGCCAATGGAAACAACACCGGAGGCCGTGCGGCGCAGCGCGGAAATGTGCGCGGCGCTCTCGCAGGCGCGGCCCAAATCGCGAGCGAGCGCACGGATATAGGTACCCTTGCTCACCGAGAACGCCACGGTCCACACACACGTATCACCTTCGCCTCCCACGGCGATCAGGTCGGCGGCATAGACCTCGACGGGGCGCGGAGGTAGGTCCACCGCATTGCCCTCGCGAGCAGACTTGTAGGCGCGAACGCCATTGACCGAGATAGCCGAAAACGCCGGCGGCACCTGCATCTGCGGACCCAGCATAGCGGCCAGGCGCTCACGGGCATAGGCAGGATCGCGGAGCTCGTTGGCAACAGCCACCGTGCGGACCGCCTCGCCCTCCGCATCATCGGTATTGGTCTCGGCGCCAAACGAGATGTCGGCGACATAGCTTTTGGTATCGAGCGTGAGCATGCCCAGCAGACGGGTGGCCTGGCCCACACCCACCACCATGACACCCGATGCCATGGGGTCGAGCGTGCCGGCATGGCCGACGCGTCGCTCATGGAGGGCGCGCCGGCATTGCGAAACCACATCGTGGGACGTGCAGCCCACCGGCTTATCGACGGCGAGCAGCATATTCAGTTGAGAAGGCGTACGACGAGCCATGTACCATCCAAAAAGTTAAAGCTCGACGGTCACCGAAGCGGGATCCTCCCCTACCAGTTCGGCCAGCATGGGAAGTGCCACGGTGAGCGTCTCGAGAATCGTTCCGTTGTTGGAGAAACCGGCGGCAGCAGAATGTCCGCCTCCGCCAAAGGCAGCAGCGATCTCGGACACGTTGAGATCACCCTTGGAGCGCAGGTTGCCGCGCACCTTGGTATCGCCCTCAATGCCCTTCAGGAACAGGCAGACCTCGACGCCCATCACCGAGCGCACCACGTCAACCAGACCGTCGCACTCATCCGAGGTGACACCGCACGCCTCAAGGTCACTCTGGTACGCGTAGCTATACGCGACGCGCCCGTGGGCCACCGTCTTAATGCGGCCCATAACGATGGACTTGAGGTGCAAAAACTCAACGCGCATGCTCTGGTAGACCTCGAGTGCCACACGCGCCGGATCGGCACCGTGGGCAACCAGACGCGAGGCTGCATGGAACGCGGCGGCGTCGGCGTTTTGGTACTGAAAACGGCCGGTATCGGTAACCAAGCCACACAGCAGGCAGGTTGCAACGCCATCACGTGCGACAATGCCGCAATTGTCCAAGAAGCGGTCGATGATCATGGCGCAGGCTGCAGCTTCGACGCGCCTCAGGCTGAGCTCGGCAAACTCCTCGCGCGCCGGATGGTGATCGAAGCACACCACATGCTTGGAGCGACGAAGCACCTCGGCGGAATTATTGAGACGCTCGACGACCGGCACGTCCACCGAGATGAACAGGTCCGGATTGCCGGTATACGCAGATGCCGGTACCAGGCGATCGGAGCCTTCCATAAAGCGGTAGATGCGCGGAACCGGATCATCGTCTGCCAGCAGCAGCGCAATGTCCTTGTTGGGGAAAAACTTCATGAGCGAAAGGCCCAGACCCAACACGGAGCCCAAGGCATCGCCATCGGGAGAAGTATGTCCCGAAATCGCAATGGAGGACGCACCCTCGATGAGCTCGAGGATGCGTCGCTGAATATCTGCAGACTCGCACGAGGCAAGGTCGGCGGAATTAGTCATCTAAAGCTGCCTCCTGGGCGGCATCCGCTATCGGATAGCCGTCCTCGTCCTTTTCGATCGCAAGCGTGGCGGGAACGTTTTCCAGCGCACGCGTGATGCGCTCGGCCTCATCGGTCGAACGATCGATGCGAAAATCGAGCTCGGGCGTGACACGCCAATCGAGCGAGCGAGCCAACAGGCTGCGAATACGGCCCTTGGCGCTTGCGAGCGCCTCCATGACCTCGTCGTAGCGGCTCGCATCGCACGACACGTACACACGCGCAAACGAACGGTCCACCGCGACCTCGACCGCGGTCAAAGTAACCAGGTCGAGACGCGGATCGGAAACCTCAAAGAGCAGGATATAACCAAGCTTCTCGCGAAGCTGCTCGCCCAGACGGCGGGTTGCCTGCGTTTGCTTCATAGCGCTACCCCCTACTCGGTACGGGCAACCTGGTCGATGCGGTAACCCTCGATCTGGTCGCCGGGCTTGATGTCCTGGAAGTTCTCCAGGCCAATGCCGCCCTCGGAACCGCTCTTGAGGCTCTTGGCCTCGTCCTTGTAGTGGCGCATCGAGGCGATCTTGCCGTTGAAGACCACGATGCCGTCGCGCACCAGACGCACGGAATCGGTCGCGGCGATCTCGCCCTCTTCGACACGGACACCGGCGGCGATACCGACTTTGGGCACCTTGAAGGTGTCCAGGACGGTCGCGGTACCCGTGGAGACCTCGACCTCGGTGGGCTTAAGCATGCCGATACGGGCAGCGTCGAGTTCCTCGAGGCACTTGTAGATGACGTCGTAGCAACGGATCTCGACGCCCTCACGCTCGGCGGCGGAGCGGGCCTTACCGTCGGGACGGACGCCAAAGCCGATGATGATGGCGTTGGAGGCGTCGGCCAGGACGACGTCGGTCTCGTTGATGGCACCAACGGCGGAGTGGATCGTGTTGATGCGGACCTCGGACTGATCCATCTTGTCGAGCGAATCCTGAAGGGCCTCGATGGAACCCTGGACGTCGGCCTTGATGATCAGGTTGAGCTCCTTGACCTCGGCGTCGGCAATGGTCTCGAAGAGGTTCTCGAGCGTGACGTGCTTGACGCGGCTCTGCTCCTCGATACGGGCCTTGAGCGAACGCTCGTCGGCGAGGGCGCGAGCCTCGCGCTCGTCCTCGAACACGCGGAACTCGTCACCGGCGTTGGGCACGGACTGCAGGCCCAGGATCTCGACGGCGTCGGAGGGACCGGCCTCGGTGACGGCGCGACCCTTGGGGTCGAGCATAGCACGGACGCGGCCGTAGGTAAGGCCGGCGACCAGCGTATCGCCCACGTGCAAGGTACCGCGGGTCACGAGCACGGTAGCGACCGAGCCGCGGCCCTTGTCGAGCTTGGCCTCGAGGACGTTGCCGGAGGCAAAGGTGTCCGGGTTGGCCTTGAGCTCGAGCACGTCTGCCTGGAGCAGCACGGTCTCCAGAAGGTCGTCGATACCGATCTTCTGCTTGGCCGAGATGTTGACGAACATGTTCTGTCCGCCCCACTCCTCGGGGATGACGCCGTACTCGGTGAGCTCCTGGCGCACGCGGTCGGGGTTGGCACCCGGCTTATCGATCTTGTTGACGGCGACGACGATGGGTACGGCGGCGGCCTTGGCGTGGTTGATCGACTCGACCGTCTGGGGCATGACGCCGTCGTCGGCAGCCACGATCAGAATAACGATGTCGGTCACCTTGGCACCACGGGCACGCATAGCCGTAAAGGTGGCATGACCCGGGGTATCGATGAAGGTGATCTTGCGGTCATTAATCATGACCTGCGAAGCACCGATGGCCTGCGTGATGCCGCCCGCCTCGCCGGCAGCGACACCGGTGTGACGGATGGCGTCGAGGAGGCTCGTCTTGCCGTGGTCGACGTGGCCCATGACGGTGACGACCGGGGCGCGCGGCTTAAGGTCGGCGGGATCGTCGTAGAACGAGAAGGTGTTCTCCTCCTCGGGGGTGATGATCTTGATCTGACGACCCAGGTCGTCGGCAACGAGCTCGACGAGGTCATCGGACATGGACTGCGTCATGGTGAGCGGCGTACCCAGTAGGAACAGGCGCTTGATGATGTCGTTGGCCGGAACGTCGAGCGCCTCGGCGAGCTCCTGGACGGTAACGCCCTGGGAAACCTTGATGGCGTCGAGCTCCTCGGGGTTCACGCCCTGGGCCAGCGCTTCCTCTATCTTGCGCTCCTCCTGAGCCTTGGCAGCCTCGCGCTCGCGCTTCTCCTTGCGCTTCTTGCGGCGACCGGTGGACTCGCGAGAGGCCTCCTCGACGGCGGCACGAGCCTCCTCGAGCACCTTCTCGCGGCTGTACTCCTCGGCCTCGCGAGCCATACGGCTGTAGTGGTCCTCTTCGTTGTTGTGACCGCCCTTGCGCTTCTTGCCCTTGCCCTGCTTATCAGGGTTGGGGAAGTCCATGCCAGCAGCGACGTTGTTGCTGGCGTTGGTGCGATGGCTGTGCGGACGGCTCTCGGAGGCGTTGCGCTCGGAGTTGTTGTCGGAGGCGTTACGATCGTTACGGCGGCCACCGCGGCGATCATTGTTGCCGCCACGACGGTTACCGCGCTCGGCGGCGCGCTCGGCCTTGGCCTTGTCCTCGGCGTCCTTCTTCTCCTTGAGCACGGTCTCCTGTGCGGCGATCTGGTCGAGCAGCGAACGGAAGCGCGAACCGGAGTCGGAAGCGGGAACGGCGCGGCGCTGGGCCTCGCGGGCAGCCTCCTCCTTCTCGCGGGCAAGGCGCTCCTGCTCGGCCTTCTTCTTGGCCTCGGCCTCGGCGCGGGCAGCCTCCTCGGCAGCCTGGGCTGCGGCAAACTGGCGGCGTTCCTCCTCGCGTGCCTTCTCGGCGGCGATGCGCTCGCGCTCGGCCTCGGCGGCGCGAGCGGCCTCCTCGGCGGCAGCTGCCTGCTCCTCGGCCTGCTTGGCGGCCTCGACTTCCTGAGCGCGGGCCTCGATCACCGAGGCGAGCTGCTTGCGGACCATGGCGACATAGGCGTCCTCCAAAGTGGAGGACGCGGACTTAGCGGGAATCTTCATTTCGGCGAGATGACCCATCAGTTCCTTGGAGGTCATGCCGAACTCTTTGGCCAGGGTGGACACACGGACTTTTGCCATATGACTTCACCTACCCTTTCTGGCACCTTGGGTGCCTAGAGACTGAACGAGCGAGGGAGACGCGCCGGGACCCGCCCGGCGCGACCGCGCGCTAGATCAGGTCCTCCGCATCATCGAAGGCGTCGGTGTCGTGGACACCGCAGAAACGGGAGCCGGGACGAGCCTGGTTGCGGCACTGGACGCCGTCCTCGGACACGTACTCGCAGCGGCGGACGTCCTCGTCCTCCTCGTCACCGATCAGGTCGGCGGCGGGCTCCTCGTGAACGGGAACGTTCTTGAGGATGTCGGCGGCAAGCGTCTCCGACTTGATGTCGATGTGCCAGCCGGTCAGGCGCGCGGCGAGGCGGGCGTTCTGGCCCTCCTTGCCGATGGCGAGGGACAGCTGGTCGTCGGGCACGATGACGCCGGCGTAGGCCTTCTCCTCGTCGATGAGGACGCGGGTGACCTTAGCGGGCGAAAGGGCGTTGGCGACGTAGACGGCAGGATCGGCATCCCACAGGATGACGTCGACGCGCTCGCCACGGAGCTCGCCCACGACAGCGCGAACACGGCTGCCCTT
Organism: Collinsella sp. TF12-2AT; assembly: GCF_003436735.1. Lineage (NCBI taxonomy): Bacteria > Bacillati > Actinomycetota > Coriobacteriia > Coriobacteriales > Coriobacteriaceae > Collinsella > Collinsella sp. TF12-2AT. The sequence goes on from NZ_QSQK01000017.1 coordinate 11,028, forward strand.
GGGGCCGACGCAGGCACCCACGGGATCCAGGCGGTCGTCGAGCGAGTGGACGGCGACCTTGGAACGCTGGCCGGGCTCGCGGGCGATTGACTTGATCTGGACGGTGCCCTCATAGATCTCGGGCACCTCCTGCTCAAACAGACGACGCATGAGCTCGGGGTGGGTACGGGAGATGACAATCGGCGGACGGCTGTGCTCGCCACGAACCGGCTGCAGGTTGGAGTTGGGGTCGCGAACGTCGATGATCACGGCCTTGATATGCTGGTTGTGCAGGTAGCGCTCGCCCATCGGACGCTCGTTGCGCTCGTTCTCGTAGCGACGCTGATCGAAGTGCGGCAGCTCGGCCTCGACGCCCTCGCGGATCTTGACGATCGTGAAGTCGGGCGTGGACTGCAGCACGGTACCGCTGATGAGGTCACCGATGCGGCCGGAGAACTCCTCGTAGATCTGCTCGCGGGCGGAGTTGCGCACGATGGCGTTGATCTCGGCCTTAGCGTGCTGGGCGGCGATGCGGCTCGTGTTCTTGGGGGTGACGTCGATCTCCTCGAACTCGGTGAAGTTGCCCCCCTCGTCCATGGAATCGTCGATCGGCTCCAGGCGGTAGACGTAGATCTTGCCGGTGGTGCGGTCGATGGTCACCTTGGCGCCCCACTCAAGATGCAGGATCTCGGCATAGCTCTTGGCAAGCGACTGCTCCAGGCGGTCGATCAGGTAGAGCTGGTCGATGTGCTTCTCCTGGCAAAGCTCCATCAGGGCGGACATCATGTCGGATGCTGCCATCTTACTTTCCTTCCTTCGCGGGCTTGAAGTCATAGGTGGGCTTCAACTTGCACTTTTTAACATCAGAGAAATCGAGGGTAACGGACTCGCCGTCCTCGAGCTCGAGGGTCACGTTCGTCTCGGTGGCGGCGGCAATCTTGCCGGCGTACTTGCGACGGCCCTCGGTAGCGGTGGAGGTGAGCTCACAGTTCTCGCCAACAAAGCGGACAAAGTCGCACGGGCGGCGCAGCGGGCGCGCCATGCCCGGGCTCGACACCTCAAGCGTATAGCTCGAAGAGATAGGGTCGAGCTCCTCAATCACATCGCCGACCCACTTGGTGTTGGCCGTGACGTCGTTGAGCGACAGGCTCTGGCCCTCGGCACCCTCGATACGCACGCGCACGCAGGGGGCCTTGGTGGCGCCCACGAGCTCGACGTCGACGATGTCGACATCGTGCTGGGGAGCGACGGCCTCGAGCGCGTCGATGATCGCCTGCTCGGTCTTGGTCTTGACCATTGCGGCACCTCCATCCATACAAAAAAGAAGCGGGGCCGAAACCCCACTTCTTTCAATTACAACTTCATTTGCAAGCAAACTATACCAATAGCTGCGGAAACGCGCAAGCACAGTACGAATCTGCAGGTCAGCGTGCGCACAGGTTCTCCACAAGAAGAGGGCAATTGACCGAAGAGCCCCATGCGGAGCAACCTCAACAGCCCCAAAACGGGCCATGCGTCCCAGCGTGCCGACCGAATCGGGCCCTATGGGCATTCCATCCCTGGGCGCACATCGGCCAGACTAGAGCCGAGAGGCATTCTGTAGCGAGAAAGCCTGCCGCACGCATTGACCGCACAACCTTCCAGCATCTCTACGGCAAGGAGGATTCATGGAACGCCTAGGCACCCTCTGCGCGACCGCGCTCGTCGTCGCTGCCTGCTCGTTCGCTCTGACGGGCTGCAACAACATCGATGGCAAAACCGGAACATGCGAACCGGATCGTGGCAGCACCAAAGCCATCGAGAAAACCGAACCCCCGGTAAGCTTCGACAAAATAGACGAAGACATCGACGATCCCCAGGGCTTAGGTCCCGACCCTCAAGAACAGTTCCCTATCGACCTTGAGGCAGACGAGAACGTCCATGTTACCTGCGTGGGCAAGGACACCGACGGCTACGGCGACGCCGCGCTCGTCTTTACGGTAACCAACAACACCGGTGTCGACATGATGTTTGGCGATGTGGACTCCTATGCCTACGTCAACGGCGTGGTCCGCGATGTGCGCATGCGCCAGCAGGTCGCAGCAGGCGAGGAAACGCGCGCCATGCTCACCTTTGTAGGCACCTTCGACGACCCGGACTTTAATGTGAACAACGACCTCAACGACATCTACCTCAACATTTGGATGATCGAGGAGCAAACGGGCAATGTTTACTTTAGGGACCTGGTACACATCCCGTAGAAGACGGTGCGACGCACTGACTAAGCAGGTCATACAACACAAAACGAGGGACGACCCAACCGGATCGCCCCTCGTCTTTTATGCGTCAGTTAAGTGCGCAGTGCTTACTTGACCACCAGGTTGACCAGCTTGCCGGGCACGCAGATGGCCTTGACGACCGTCTTACCCTCGAGCCACTTGGCGACGGCGGCCTCGGCGGCAGCCTGCATCTCCTCGTTGGAGGCGTCGCGGGCGACGTCGATGCGGCCACGGACCTTGCCGAGCACCTGGACGACGATCTGCACCGTGTCCTCGATGGACTCGGCCAAGTCGAACTCGGGCCAGGCGGCGGTGTAGGCGTTGCCCTCGCAGCCGAGGGCCTCGTGCCACAGTTCATCGGCCCAGAACGGGCAGATGGGGGCAAGGACGCTCACGATATCCTTAGCCACGCCGTAGCACAGCGCCTTGTCGCGGGCGGCACCCTCGGTGGCGTTGAGGTAGGCGCTCGCCGCGTTGACGAGCTCCATGACGGCCGAGATGGCGGTGTTGAACTGGCCGCGATCGAAGTCCTCGGTGCACTTGGCGATGGTGCGGTGACGCTCGCGATAGAGCTTCATCGCGACCTCGTCGAGCGCGGACTTGTCGAAGGCCACGTTGGCGTCGCCGGACTGGACGAGCTGCCAAACGATACGCCAGGCGCGCTTGATGAAGCGGTTGGCGCCCTCAACGGCCTTGGGGTCCCAGTCGAAGTCCTTCTCGGGCGGGGCGATAAACAGGATCGCCAGACGCATGGTGTCGGCGCCGTAGGGCTCGATGACCGAGCTCGGGGGCACGACGTTGCCCTTGGACTTGGACATGGTGTCGCCGTTCTCGTCCTTGACCATGCCCTGGCACAGCAGGTTGGTGAAGGGCTCGTCCACACTCAGCAGGCCCAGGTCGCGCAGTGCCTTGGTAAAGAAGCGGCTGTAGAGCAGGTGCAGAATGGCGTGCTCGATGCCGCCGATGTAGTTATCGACAGGCATCCAACGATCGGCAGCCTCGCGGGAGAAGGGCAGCTCGGTGTTGTGCGGGTCCGTATAGCGCAGGTAATACCAGCTGGAGCAAGTGAAGGTGTCCATGGTATCGGTCTCGCGCTTGGCCGGGCGGCCGCAGACCGGGCAGGTGGTCTCGTAGAACTCCTTGCACTCGGCGAGGGTCTCGCCGGCGCCCAGGTCCAGGTTCTCGGGCAGCGTTACCGGCAGCTGATCCTCGGGCACGGGCACGATGCCGCAGTGCTCGCAGTGGATAGCCGGGATGGGGTTGCCCCAATAGCGCTGGCGGCTGATGAGCCAGTCGCGCAGACGGAACTCGACCTTGCGACGGCCGCAGCCCATGGCCTCAAGGTCGGCCACAATCGCAGCCTCGCCCTCGGAGTGCTTGCCGCCACGCATGCCGGTGTACTTGCCGGACTGAACGAGCGTGCCCTCGGCAGCATGGGCGCAATCCCAGTCGACGGTCTCGGCATGGAAGGTATCAATGGTCTCGCCGCTGGCCTCGACGGCAGCGCGGTCGTCATCGTCCAGGATAATCGGCACAATAGGCAGGTCGTACTTGCGGGCGAACTCAAAGTCGCGCTGGTCGCCGCAGGGAACGGCCATGACGGCGCCGGTGCCGTAGTCGGCAACGACGTAGTCGGCAACCCACACGGGGACCTTCTCGCCGTTGACCGGGTTCACCACGTAGCGGCCGGTAAAGGCACCGTGCTTCTCGAGGGTGCCCTGGGCACGCTCGACGGCGGAGATATGCTTGGAGTCCTCGACGATCTTGGTCACGGCCTCCTCGTACTCCGTACCCTCGACGAGCTCGTGCAGACGAGCGTACTCGGGGGCCAGGACAAAGAAGGAGACACCGAAGAGCGTATCGGCACGCGTGGTGAAGACGGTGATCTTGCCCTCGTCGCCCTCGATGGGCTCGCCATCCTTGTCGCACAGGGTAAAGTCGACCTCGGCGCCCTCGGAGCGACCGATCCAGTTGGCCTGCATCTGCTTGACGCGCTCGGGCCAGCCGGGGAGCTTCTCCAGATCATCGAGCAGCTCCTGGGAGTACTCAGTGATCTTGAAGTACCACTGCTCAAGGTCGCGCTTCTCGGGCTCGGTGCCGCAGCGCCAGCACTTGCCCTCGGTGACCTGCTCGTTGGCCAGAACGGTCTTGCAGGTGGGGCACCAGTTGACCGGGTTCTTCTTACGGTAGACCAGGCCCTTTTCCCACAACTTCTCAAAGATCCACTGACCCCAACGGTAATAATCGGGGCTGCAGGTCTTGACCATGCGATCCAGATCGTAGGAGAAGCCCATGCGCTTCATCGTGGCGAGCGCCTGGTCCATGTTCTTATACGTCCAGGCGGCAGCCTGCGTGTTGTGCTTGATGGCGGCGTTCTCGGCAGGCAGGCCAAAGGCGTCAAAGCCGATGGGGTGCAGAACATCGTAGCCGCGCATGCGGGCCTGACGGGCCATGGCATCGCCGATGGTATAGTTGCGCGCGTGGCCCATGTGCAGATCGCCCGACGGATACGGGAACATCTCGAGCACGTACTTCTTGGGCTTGCTGGCGTCGGTGTCGACGGCAAAAAGGTTGGAGTCCTCCCAGGCCTTCATCCACTTGGACTCAATGGCCTGCGCGTCGTAGGCAGGGATCTCATCCTTATGATCTGTGCAATCGCACATATCAGCTCCTTTAATCTTTAATGGGGTCGGTCGGCTTAGCTTTATTCGCTACTGCGGACAGTCCTGCGCAAGACGAAGAGCACATTAAGTGCTCTTCTTTGCGTGCGGAACTTGTAGCGAACAAAGCTAAGCCGCCCGACCCTAAGGTTAACTTGACTGATGATAGCAAATACAACAAGCGAGATGTCTGCGACTTGCAGGCATCTCGCTTTATCTAAATAACGTGGTTGATACTCAACCTTTATGTGCAACCCGTTCTAGAACGAACGGGTTTTCCAAGTGCCGCAGATTGCCGTGAAAGAGGAGCGAGGCGTACTTTGGTACGCGAGCGACGGTTTGAACGGCAAGGTGCGGTGCCTGGGAAAGCCGCTTATCGATAAGATACGGACTGCTGGGAGTCCTTAACCACAACGTCGTGGGCGCCGCCTTCGACGATGGAGGTGGAGCTGACCAGGGTCAGGCGTGCCTTTTCCTGGAGCTCGGGGATCGAGAGGGCGCCGCAGTTGCACATCGTGGACTTGACCTTGTAGAGCGTGCCGCCCACGCCGTCCTTGAGGGAACCGGCATAGGGAACGTAGGAGTCAACGCCCTCGACGAAGCTGAGCTTCGCCGCGCCGCCCAGGTCGTAGCGCTGCCAGTTGCGAGCACGCGCAGAACCCTCGCCCCAGTACTCCTTCATGTACTGGCCGTTGACGTTGACGCGCTCGGTCGGGCTCTCATCGAAGCGGGCGAAGTAGCGACCCAGCATCATAAAGTCGGCACCCATAGCAAGGGCGAGCGTCATGTGGTAGTCGTATACGATACCGCCGTCGGAGCACACGGGCACGTAAACACCGGTCTCCTCGTAGTACTCGTCACGGGCGCGGCAGACGTCGATCAGCGCGGTGGCCTGGCCACGACCGATACCCTTGGTCTCGCGAGTGATGCAGATGGAACCGCCGCCGATACCGACCTTGATGAAGTCGGCACCGCAGTCGGCCAAGAAGCGGAAGCCCTCGGCGTCGACGACGTTACCGGCACCGACCTTGACGTCCTCGCCGTAGTTGGCGCGAATCCACTCGATGGTGCGCTTCTGCCACTCACTGAAGCCCTCGGAGGAGTCGATGCACAGGACATCGGCGCCAGCCTCGATGAGCAGCGGCACGCGCTCGGCATAGTCGCGGGTGTTGATACCGGCGCCGACCATATAGCGCTTGTCGTTATCGAGCAGCTCGTTGGGGTTGGTCTTGTGGCTGTCGTAGTCCTTGCGGAAGACGATGCCCATAAGGTGATCGTTGTCGTCGACGATAGGCAGAGCGTTGAGCTTGTTGTCCCAGATGACGTCGTTGGCAACCTTGAGGCTGATGTTCTTGTCGCCCACGATAAGCTGCTCACGCGGGGTCATGAACTCGGAGACCTTCTTCTGGTGGTCATCGCGGCTGGGGCGATAGTCACGGCTGGTGACGATGCCCAGGAGCTTGCCCTTGGGAGTGCCATCGTCGGTGACCGGCATGGTGGAGTGGCCGGTCTTCTCCTTGAGCTCGATGACCTGCTCCATGGTCATGTCGGGGGTCAGCGTGGAATCGGACTGAACGAAACCAGCCTTGTGATCCTTAACGGCCTTAACCATAGCAGCCTCGGACTCGGGGGTCTGAGAACCGTAAATGAAGGACAGGCCACCCTCGGTAGCGAGCGCGACACCCATGTCGACGCCCGAGACGGACTGCATGATGGCGGAAACCATGGGGATGTTCAGGGTGATTGCCGGCTTCTCACCGCGCTTAAAGCGGGTTAGCGGCGTCTTAAGAGAGACGTTGTTGGGGATGCACTGCGAGGACGAGTAGCCAGGGACCAGCAGATACTCCGAAAACGTGTGGGACTCACCGGGAAAGAACGTAGCCATGTTTCTCCTTTTTCCATGCGACCGGTCGGCTGCAGGCCTCGTAGGACCCAGCCCAACCTTGGGCGCCCAATACTGGGGAAGTATCTTAACGCACTTTGACTGCTACAATGCATGATTTAAGAAGAGCACACGAGGGTTTGACGCAGGCTTTGCGTTTACCCAGCAAACACTTTAGTGGGGAGACGTGGAGCACATGGAGTACAAGACGACGGCAAAGCTGGTCATTCAAGCGTGCGACAAAGACCTGCCGGGCGTGTTCGGCCATGGCTGTGTCTTGCTGCTGCAGGGCATCGCCCGCGAGCACTCGCTCAACCGCGCCGCCAAGAGCATGGGCATGGCGTATTCCAAAGCCTGGCGCATTGTGAACGAGGCGGAAGGACAGCTGGGCTGCAAGCTCATCGAGCGCGACGGCGCCCGCGGATCATCGCTCACCCCCGCCGGCGAGCGAGCCATAGCGGTCTACGAGGAGCTGCAGGCCGACATCAACCAAGTAATTGCCGCAAAGGCCAACGACCTCATCGCCAGCATCAATGCAGAGTAGTCCTTTTAGGCCGTTTTTAGCCCACAGCGCCCTCGGGTCGAGGCTCGCGCCACAAAACGGGCCCATCTACTACGTTTAGTTGAATACCCACGACCATACCGGACATTATGAAAATAAAACCGCTGGTAAACAGCTTGGTAATTTTCAAAATAGGCGGGTGCGGTCGACCCCTATTGCTTAAACGTAGTAAATAGGCCGTTTTCGTGACACAGACCCCGATTAGCTACTTGCGAAGGGCGTTATCGAGAGTGGCAGCCACCTGCAGAGGGTCGTCGGTGCCGGCGAAGAGGCGGATGGCGCCCCCCTGCTTACCACGCGGGGCCGAAAGGCGCGTTGTTGAGCCGCCGGCGGGCGACGTGCGGAACTCCCCCGGCAATGTGTCGAACAGCTCACCCGCACTTCGCTCGATAAGGTCAAACTCAACTGCCGGGCCAAAGCCGTGCTCGAGGATTCCCGTTGCAACCGCATGGTCGGGATGCGAGGTCAGCCCGGGATAGCGCACGTTGCGTACCATCTCGTTGGCGGCCAGATACTCGGCCAGCGCACGGGCGCGATCGAAGTGGGCCTGCATGCGAGCGTCGAGCGAAGACAGCCCCCGCTCCAGCATGCAAGCCTCATTAGCAGAAAGGTCGAGTGCAGACGCGCCGCAATCCGCAAGAAGCGCATGCGCACACTCGGCGGCGGCATCCACGCGATGGCGCTTAAGCTGCGAGCGCGCCACCGAAGCGGCGACGAGCTTGCGCGGCGCAACGCCGGTACACACACGGTCGAGTGCCTCGAGCGACAGGACGGCACCCAAACGCAGCGGATCGCACCCAAAGACGCCTGACGCAGTGTTATCAACCACGAGCAGCGCATGCGGCTCACGAGCGGCGCGGCCCAGAGCGCGAAGGTCGGGCACACGTAGGCCAAACCCGCCGATGGAATTGACGAACCACCACAGATGCGACCCGCCAGCATCAAACGAAGCATCAAAGCCCTCAGACGCGGCGGTAAACGCCGCAACCGACGGCTCCCCCACGAGCACAACGTCGCAGGCATCAAAGCCGCGCGCAAACGCATCGGCAAAGTCATCCGCAAAGGCCACCAAGCGATCGCCGGGCTGCACAATCCCCAGCATCGACAGCGCCGCCGGCACATGCGAGGCCGCAACAAGACACGCCTCACGCGCACCAGCCCTGACAGCCCAGTCCTCTTCTAACTGTTGCACGTCCACGCAACACCGTCCCCAAAAACCGAACCGAATAAACCATCCATGAAGATCGTACGCCAGCGAGCGGGCAGCTGCCGTGGCGAGGTGCCGCGAAAGAGGAGCGACGCGTACTTTATGTACGCGAGCGACGGTTTGAGCGGCAGATCGCCCGGCAGATGTCCGCGCAGCGTCGAGCGGTCCGGCGTTTGTTAAAACGCCGGAACAAAATTAGCCGTGATATTCGCCGTTGTATTGGATCAACGTTAGATCTTCCACGCCATCGAGCGCGCGGATGGCGTCGGCGTAGGGCATGTCCACACCGTCCGAGAAGACCTCGACGGCCATCTCGACCTTGTCACCGCGCATCGTCTTGGATTTGACGGTGAACTTGGTGCGTCCAAACGCGCGAACGATATCATCGCCGGTGGTCTGCCCCGTGTAGTGGATGACCATCATGTACACGCGCGCCTTGTCCTGGTGGCTCGCAAAGCCGGCGATCATCACCACGATCACCACTGCCGTGAGTCCTACGAGCGCATACATACCGGCGCCTGCAGTAATGCCTGTGGTAATGGCCCAAAACAGATACAACAGGTCGAGCGGATCCTTGACCGCCGTGCGGTAGCGGACAATAGACAGAGCACCGACCATACCGAGCGAGATGACCACATTCGTCGAGATCGCGAGCGTGACCATGCAGGTGAGCACGCACATGCCAACGAGCGTTACGGCAAAACTGCGCGAATACACCACGCCGGTAAAAAAGCGCTTGTACACGTAATAGATCAGGATGCCCATGGCGAGCGCCACGAGCAGTGACAGGCCAATCTTGGCAGGGTCGACCTGACCAAACGCCTCCAAGACGGAGTTCTTAAAAAAGTCCCTGGTGCTCATGGTCTAAATATCCCCTCGGTTCTCAAAATCCGATTCCCAGTAATTAAATCCGCGCAGGTAGGCGGTCTTTTCGTAACACAGGCAGTACTTGGAGACCGCCGTAAGCTCGGCCGCACCTGGCGGCACCATATCGCGCACCAGCTGCGGGCAAAACTCGGTAAACTTGACCTCCATCACCAGCTTGCCGGGCTCCAGCACGGGCAACGCGGGCAACGTCGCGTCAAAGATGTCAAAGCTCCCCACCGCCGCACGCACGTTGCTATCAAAGGTAATGCGCACGGTTCCCTCGTCCATCACCCACGGCTCGCGCTCGTAGTCCACGATGGTCCGCGGGCGCATCATATTGCAGATGCACTCGATGTAGAACTCACGGCAGAGTTGGTGCGGACTCCTCAGCAAAAAGTCGTAGTCGCCGGCCAGAATCTGCTCAAACTCGCCACGCGTGAGCGGCGCGTCCTCCTTGTAGATCCAGCTGCCGTACTTCTTTTTACGCTCGAGCTTAATCACCTTGTCGCTGCCGTTATAGATGCGCACGCGATACTTTTTGCGCATAAGGATACCGGCGTCTTTTTCCTCGTAGGCCGAGTTGCAGTAGTCGTCAAAGTACAGGCTGCGGATGGTGTAGCCGCCCGCCCGCGCATGCTTATCCAGCTTAAACACCGGCGCCATGCGACAGGCAAGCGAGGCGTGCTCGCCCTCGTTAATAAGATATTTGAGCTCGTGGCGGTAACGCTCCTGCGTGGTACGCGCGGGAGGTGCCGCCAGGCGCTCAAGCAGCGCGCTAGCCCTCCTCATACGTGTCCTCCACGACCTTACCGCCGTCTTGCACGTAAAAACACTTCATGCCGTAGTGCTTGCCGTCGTCGGTCACATAGTAGTCAAACGCATCTTGCGTATAGCCATCTGAGTTGGTGGCGCGCACGCGCACAAAATACTGGCCGGCATCGGGAGCATCGCAGGTCACCTCGGGAAGCAGCACGTCCTCGGCCTTAAAAAGCACGTCGCTTATGGCATAGTCGCGCGCCAGCTCCACGGTATAGCGGATGTCACGCGCCTTAAAGTCGTAGGATGCATCCCAGTTCATGCGCAGCTTACCGTTATCGATCTGCGGCACGCCAATGTAGAACGGCATGGGCTTGTTATAGCTCTCGCAAAAGCTCTTGTAGTTCTCCTCAATCTCGGAGGGAATCGCCGCGGCGATTTGCTCGTATTGGTCCTTGGTGACAGGCAGATTGTCGATATCGGGCGAAGCAAAGACCAGCGATTCGGTCACCTCGCGATAATGTTTAATCATCTTGGCCAGGCGTGCCTCGGTCATATACGAGCGCAGGTCCTTGACGGCGCGGTCGAGCTCACTGCGGAACGATTTGCTGCGCAGCGCACGATTGAATAGCACGTTGCCCCAATAGTTACTTACGCCGCGCTCCCAGCTCGCATAGTCCGAGAACCCGGCAAGAGAAAGCTCCAGCTTACGCAGCATTCCGTCGTTATCCCAATCTAAAAAGTACCAGGTATTTGAGTTGAGCGGGCTGTACAGATAACAGTTACGGTTCTGAGTATCGCAGTTGCCCGTCAGGATCTGAAACGCCAGCCAATAGACCAGGTTCTCGGTATCAAAGTAGGTATCGAGCACGTCGTCGATCTTTTGCGATTCATCGTTGAGCGCGTCGAGCATCTCGATGAGCTTGGTGTGGTCCGAGTCGCCTTTGATCTCGAGCATGCCCTCAAAATTAGCCTGGTTGTAGTCGGGGTCGTCGGCAAGTTTTATGGTGTCCTCGTAGCGGTGGAAATCGAAGCTGTTCACCTTGTACAGATGCCCGTTCTTATCCAGGCCATGTGCCTTGAGCGCCGTTTTGTTGAGTTGCTCCACCTGCGTAAACAGGCCATAGTCCTCAAAGGTGTCGTTGGATTTCTCGGTCTGGTCGCACACCCATAGATGCACAAACTGCGTGCGCAGGCCCATCATCTGGGGAATCCCGCGAATAAGGTCATAGGCCATCTTGTTGCGAAAGCGCATGCCCTCGCCCATGTGCTTGTTGAGCGCAATCGCACGTTGCTGGCGCCAGGCACCCTTGCCCTTTTTGAGCTCCACCTTGTAATTCTTTTGCGTGTTGGAACTCGACGTCTGACCGCGCACCTGCACGGTGGCATTGGGCGCTTCCTCGCCATAGCCCACTTCGCCGGCCACGGGACCCTTTTCGTCGCCCGCCTGCAGCAGGCCCATAACCTGATAACGCGTCACGCCCATGTCGGCGTAGTCGTAGACCGAGTACGTGTTGATCTCGGCCCAGCTGTGGTCGGTGTTCTCGGAGCTGTTGCCGCGCGAGACCGTCAGGTACATGGTCACAATGCCCGAGTCGTCGTAAACCTCGTACAGCTCGTCCTTATCGCGGAGGTGCTTGGCTTCGCCCGAGGCCTCGGCCTTTTTGATCTTGCCCTGCTTTTTGGGCTTTTTGGTCGAGGATTCGTCCTGAGACGAGCAGCCCGAAAGTAGCAGCGCACCGGCAGCCGCTTCAAGCAGACGGCGACGAGACATCATCCTATCGGTCATCAGAACCTCCCCAATGGTTGCGATACACGCGGACCACCGTGCGCTCAAACGTGCCATGCGGCTCGCCGTTATGGCGAAGCTCCTCATAGCGCTGCTCGGCACGGTCGAGCAAGCGACCCAGCTGCGTAAAGCGACCCGTTTTGTCGGTCGCCACGATGGGCTGCTGGCTCAGGATACGATACGGCAAGTTGGCGGTATAGGTATCGAGCCGCAGCAGCGCCACAACAAAAAACACCGCCGCGCCCAACAAAAAGCCAAAGCCGTAAAACTGCTGCGGCAACAACAGCGACACGAGGGTCGCCAGCCCGGCCACGCCGGAAAACAGGCCCGAGGCCAGCACGGCCCCCTTGTAGTCGGTAAAGTACAGCAAGATGAGCATCACCGTATTGCCCACGGCATACAGTCCGTAGCCCACGCATAACGTGCGAAAATACCCGTGCATAAGGTTATTAAAGCCCAGCGGCAGGGCCGAGAGCACCGTGGTCTCGAGCGAAATGACCGCCGCGGTCACAAACAGCTGCTTGAGCGCACAAAAACGCAGTTCGCGGTTGAGCGTGGAGAGCATCTCCTCCTCGGCCACCACAATGTCGCCCACCACGCCGCCGTCGTTAAACAGGCTGTAGTAGTCGCGGTAGCGCGGATAGAAGTTGACCTCGACCGAGACCACAAAGTTGACGGTCGTGACTAGAATGGTCAAAAACGCGATAAGCGCCGGCACGTCGTGATAGGGCGCACCGTAAAACAAGCCCTTGACCTGCACGCCGATGGGCCCGGCCCAAATGATCACCAGATGTGCGAAGAGCCCCAGGTTGGTAAACAGGCCCGTGAGCGCCAACGGCAGAAACTGATCGAGCCACTGCAAAAAGAGCCAGGGGCTGCGATCGCTCTGCGGAAAATATCGGTACAGCAGCACCACGTCCCAGGCAAGCATCACGCCGTAGCCCAGAGCGATGGACGCCAGCAGGCCCTCGACCGGCGGCAGACCCAGCGCAAGAGCGGCCAGGGCGCACAGGCACGCCATGCCAATGGCAGCCGCAAAGCTGCACAGGATCCCTCGATAGTCCTTGATGGCCGTGAGATAGCTCATGCCGTTCCAGTTGACGATCATAATGTTGAACAGCCACAGGCACAGCAGCCCCTGCAGCAGTGTGGCGCCCGAGAACAGCAAAAAGATGCCGTAGAGCACCGTGCCCGCAACGAGCATGATGGCGTTGGAGCCCCAAAACGAGGGCAAGATCTCTTCCTCGCGCTCGGCAAAAAGCATGTCGGCCAAAAAGCGCGTGACGGGCATGGAAAAGAAGCTCGTAAGCGTGAGTGAGGCCAGCAGCGTATAGGTCACCATGCATACCAGCAGATCCTGGTTGGCGCGCCCGACGCCCCACAGGCCGCACAGCACCAAGATGCCCACTTGGAGTAGCACGCCCAGCAGCATGGGGCCCGTGCACACAATGCCGGCGTAGCCATAGGCGCGCATCGTGGCAAACAGGCCCTTGCGCCTAAACAGGCGCTTGAGCTCAAAACCGATTCCGGCCACCGGCTACTCCCCCTCTCTGGGCAGGTCGAACGCACGCGCCGTCTCGTCGTACAGTGCGCGATAGTTGGCGAGCATCTGCTCGTGCAAAAAGTACGTGGCAACACGGCGCTGGCCGCGCTCCCCCATCTCGATACGGCGGGCGCGACTCGCGCACATGCGCTCCATGGCGTCGGCCAAGCCCTTGCGATACATGGGCGGGCTCACAAAGCCCGCCACGCCAAAATCGTCGCCCGGGGCGCCTTCCAGCAGCTCACGGCAGCAGCCCACCTCGGTCGTCACGCAGGGACGACGCGCGGCGAGCGACTCCAGCACACTGAGCGGCTGGCCCTCGGAGATACTCGTCAAAATGGTAAAGTCGAGCTTTTCCATGTACTCGACCACGTTGACGCGCCCGGTAAAGATCAGATCGCGCACGCCCAGGGTATCGACCAGCGCGTGGCACTCGGCACCGTACTCCTCGTCGTCCACGCCGCCCATGATGTGCAGACGCACCTTGGGAAGGCGCTCGTGCAGCTCAAAGAAGGCATAGATCATGGTCTTGACGTCCTTGATGGGCGCCAGGCGCACCACCGCGCCAATGTCCACCCAGCCGTCATCGGGCTTTAAGGGAATGTCCTTAAAGCGGTCGAACTGGATGCCGTTGGGGATGACCAGGCATTTACCTGCATCGCAGCCCATATCGATCTGCGTCTTGCGGGCGTTATGAAACAAGCTCGTCACGCGAAAGGAGCGGCGGTAGATCTCCTCCGAAAGCAGGTAGAAAAAGCGAATCCAGCGGTCCTTAAACGACGGCACCACCCAGTCGGCGCGAATGATCTCTTCCTCGCGCTCGCGAGTATAAATGCCATGCTCGGTCAGCAGCACCGGCGCATGGTGAACGATTGAGCCCAGGCAGGCGAGCAGGCCACCGTAGCCGGTCGAGATGGCGTGGTACACATCGGCCACCGGCACCTCGCTGCCCAGAAGGTAGAGCACGGGCAGCAGCATGGAGCGCATGGTGTGGAATGCATCGGCAAAGGGCGTGTATGGGTACTCGGCCAGGCACACGTCGCGAAAGATATCCATAAAGGCGCGACTCTGCAAAAACGAGAGCGGATGCACGCGACGGCGCTGGAAGATATCGAACAACACGTCCCAGTCCGGATTGGAGAGCGATACCAGGCGGCGCAGCGCCTCGCGCTCGTGAGCGTTAAAGTCGGCCTCTTCTTGCTCGCCCGAAAGCCGCAGGGCGTCGTCCAGAAACACCTCGTGTACCTCGACCACGTTGCCGGGCAGCTCGTAGACAAACTTGCCGCGGTCGGCAGCATGCGCGCCAATCACCCACAGCACAAACTCGTGCTCGGGCATGGCCTGTATGTAGCCATGCATCCAGGTAGATACGCCGCCGTGCACATAGGGGTAGCAACCCTCGAGTACCAAACAGATTCTCATTTGTCGCCACCCTCCTTGCGTGCAATGGTCACCGTCTTGTCCGTGGCTTTAACCAGGTACAGATCGCCCGTCAGATGCGTAATCTCGCCACCCGTGACTGCACCCGGCTCGCCGTTGTTGGCGCGGAACATGAGCCACGCCTCGTCGTGGAAATTGCCCAGGCTGAGCGTCCAGGCATTCGCGTCTGTATCCACGCTCACCGTCACGGACGAAAAGCGCTGGATGGCGCCCGAGCATTCCGAACCGGTCTGGCGCCGCAGGTCGGGCGCAGACTTGGTAAGCCACTCCAGGTAGTTGGTCAGACCGCCCTTGTAGACCTCCCAGCCCTCCTTGGCTCCGCGACCGGGATCCAGTAGGTCGTCCGGATGCATAAAGTGCGTACTCACGTAGTGCATGTTGAGCTCGGACACGGCTGCCAGACGCATATAGGAATCGTTGACCATGCCGCCCGAGACAATACGTGGCTGCTCCACAATGCCATCGCTCGCCACGCCAAACTCCTGCACATAGGGCAAGTCGGTGCCATCCTCAAAATACGTACTGGCGATGGTCTTAATGCGCGGAACGTCGGTGCCAATAAGCTTGCGCGCACGGGCCGAAAGGATATTCGACGGTGGCACATAGACCGAGCCGTGCGCGTTGGGCAGTACCTCGTCCTGGAAGGCTATAAGCTCGTTGAGCGATGCGACGAGCGTCTCCTTGTTCTTCCACGTCTTGTAGTCGTACAGTGTGCCATAGTCGGTATCCCAGAGCGCCAGCGGCTGATGGTTGTAGCCGTGGAAACCCAGCTCTCCGCCCATCTGCAGCAGCATGCCGCCAAAGTAGCGGAACTGCGTGGTATCGGCCTGGCGCGCGGGCTCGGTCTGGTTGACCGCGTCCTCGTAGTTTTCGATCATCACGCCGGTAAAGCGAACGCCATATTTTTGCGCGAGCTTTTGCAGATCGGGCCACCAGACCTTGGCATAAAAGTCGGCGATAGAAAGCCCGTAGTCGCGCTTGATGTAGGTGCCGTCGCCCGAGGGCACGGGGCTGGGAAAGTCGTCCAGATAGAAGACGGCGCTGTTGATGACCGGATAGGCCGTGGCATTGCCCAGAAGGCTGATCGCCGCGGCGTAAAAACCGCGCATGACCTTGTCATAGATACCGATATTGCACACCACGGTGCGACCGCTACCGCAGTCATTCGACCAAATGAGCGGGGCGCCCGCATCGCCGGTCTTAGCCCACACACGAGCCGTCTCGCGCAGCGAAACCGAAAGCGACGAATCAAAGGGGTCCGAGAGCTCGTAGCGCTCTCCCCCGCCCAGCATAAAGTCCTCGCTCGGCACAATGCTTTCGGCTTTTACATAGTCATATCCGGCCGATTCAATGCCAAGCTTGGGGGCAATCACTTGCAAATAGCTCGAGTTATCCGGAGGCATGGCGAGCATAAGCGAACCACCGGCACTCACCCAACTCATAATGTCGCTCAGGTGCGTACCGAGCCCATCGAGCGACGGCATGAGCAAAATCACGCGATCGAAGGAGGTCAGCGAGGGAATGGCACCCACGCCGTCCAGGGCAAGGTCCACGTCGCGGTGCGCGATCTTCATGTCGAGCAGGATCTGGTCAAACTGCTCCTTTACGTCCTCGACGCCAGCTTGGTCGGAATCGGTAATGACCAGGCACGTGGGCTTTTGGCCAAACATCGCCGAGGAGGCCGGCACCGCATCGTTGGCGGCAAGCATCCCCAGCTTATGCTGGCCCGCACTGTACTGCACGCCGGCACGTTCCACCAGCAGCACGGCGGCCATGGCAATAAAGACCGCCCACACCACAAGCAGCCCCATCCAGCGAAAATGGCCCGCACGGTCGCGGATATGCTGTACCACGCTCACCGGGCCTCCTCTCCGTTGCGCCAAAACGCCAGTTCCTCGCGGTTGGCGGCGCTCAAGTATACATGCTGTTTGTCAATCGCATCGATCACGCGGTGGACCTCGTCACCGTCGCGGCGCATCACCGCCAGGCGCAGGCAAAGCATCCAAACCTCCTGCTCCTCGGGCACATCGAGCACCAACTGGTCGATCACGGCCTGCGCCTCGTCGATCTGTCCGACATCGGCCAGCGCCGTCGCGTATCGAATGCGCAGCTCAAGGGTGTCCTCGCACTCGCAGCGACGCGCAAGCAGGCGCGCGTACTGTTGGCGCTGAATCTGCGCCACGCGCCCCTCGGCCAAGCCCGAGCCCAAGTACTCGCCAAGAAAATCGCAGTATTCATTGAGGTTTTGCGCGCTCGGGTCGGTCTTAAAAGCACGTTCCAGCTGCTGCAGTTTAAGATCGGACTCCTTAGAAATCTGCGCCACCGCCGTCGCGGCATAGTGCGCCACCTCAACGTCGTCGTTAAGCTTAGCCGCCTGCAGCTGCGCCAGGTACGCGTCGGGCTCCTCGGTGAGCATGGAGAGCATTAGTCGGCGCCGGTCTGCCGGGTCGTTGACGATGAGCGCCTCCTCGAGCGGCACTACGCATGCATCGGCATCACGTTCGTGCACTAGGATGCTGCGATGCAGGTCGTCGTTGAAGCGCAGCGACTCCAGCGCAGACTCTTTCAGCCCCTCGCCAAACAACGCACCGCGGACCGATAGCAGAACCACCAGCAACGGGCCCCATAGCGGCACCAGCACAATCACAGCCAGCATGTGACCGCGAACCGGCAGCAGGCCCAACTTCATGAGCGTCCACAGCATCAGGCAAACCAGCGCATGAATCAGCAGCAAGACGGCAGCAACGACAAGCGAGATCAAGCGGCACCCCCCTCACCGTCACCGGTGTAAGAGATGTGCTGCAGCAGCGCCACGATGTCCTCGCCGTCAACGGGCTCCACCGCAATCTGCTTTTCGCTCAGGCGCTCGCGGATAATGGGCAGATCGCACGCCTTTGCCTGGCGCATAAGCAGGTAGAGCATGTCACCATCGACCAGGCCCGCCGCATCGCTCTCGCGGATTGCCGGCCCAATTGCGGCCGCCAGCTCGCCGACAGACTCCATGCCCGGTACCACGCGCAGGAGCAAAAAGCTGCCCATCTTGCCATCTGCCAGCGCCTGCTCGGCCGCGAGCTCTTGGCCAAAGGCAGCCTGCTTGAGCACGCAAGTGCCGTCAACGCAGCGTTTATCCTGTGCCACCGCCTCATAGTCAAAGGCACGGCCCAGCGCGCTTTCGACCAGGCCACACAAGATGCGGAACAGGTTTTGGTAATAGAGGGTCATTTGGTTTTCGGCCGCGCGACGCACAAAGATCAACACGGCGGGTGCCCCATCGCGCTCGATCGTATATCCAAACATGGGAAGCCCCGGCATCAGTTCGCGGTTCACCCACAGGTTCGAACGACCCCCGTCGCTCAAAAGAGGTGCAAGCTGCTCAAAGCGTGACGAACGTGCGGCATCTTCGGCAATCGCGGGACTTGCCGCCACCAGGCGTGCAAATGCCCCGCCCGAAACATGGTAGATCGCCACCGAATCGTTCTCGAGGATCTCGCCCAGAAGCTCGCAGCACTTGCGATAGATGTCGCGTGGGTTGAGCACGTCGAGCTCCTGCGTCACGGCAAAGATCTTGCCAAAGCTGTCGTGGCGACCCACGATCTGGCGCCTGTACGCACGCTTGTCCTCGATCGCGTCGTGATAGAGCTGCGTAAGGAACGTATTGCGGTTGCGCACGAGCTCGTTTTGATCGCGCTCCGCCCTAATGGCTTCGCTGTTGCGCAGCTGCACATAGCCGCACACGGCACCCACAACAAAGTACGCAATAAACGGCAGCCAGTTGGACGGCTCGTAGAACAGGCCCTGGAAGGTATAGCCGTACAGAGTAAAGTAACTCGCAGCCAAACCCACCGACGCCAGCAGCGCCGCAACCAGGCCAAAGTCCAAGCCATACAGCGTGCCGATCAGCACCACGTAGAGCAGGCGATAATCGAGCACGTTGAGCTAGGTCGATTGGGAGAACAAGCGCTCCAGCACTTCAAAGAGCACCCAGGCGGCTGCCGTCTCCAGGCATTTGACAGGCAGCGTGCGCATTTGAATGCGGTCGATGGCCGCGCGCAAGGGGTTGACCTTCTTTGCACGGCCAGCATCCCAGCGAGCCTGAATGGTCGAGAGGTCGCGCAGCAAGTCGTAGCGCTGAAACCAGCCATAGCGCACGCGAGCGACGTCGCTGGCGGGCAGGGCGTAGCCGGCAGAATCGCCATAGGCAACTGAGAGCCCTGGGAACAGCGCCTTGAGGGCGTCGCCCACCTCACCCACCGTGTGATGGAAGGTATCGACTACGTCGAGCGTCTCAAAGTTAGCATTCCAGCTGTCGAAGATACGGCGTACCAGCACCGAAAGCTCCTCGGCACACAGCAGGGGAAACGCCGCATCCTGCGCGCCCTGCAGAGCGGCCGATCCGGTTGAGCATGCGTCGAACATCGGCACCAAAAACGGGTCCTCCAGCGCGGCAGACGCGGTATAGAGGAACGGCACGCGCAGGATCTTGGTCTGAACGCCCTCGCGAGCAGCGTAGTAGCGGCACAGGTCGTTGGCTGCGTGCGCGATAATGCCCTTGCCCGTTCGCCCCGCGGCATCGGCGGCACCCTCGGCACCCGCGGGCCCCGCTACATACAGCAGTTGGACCCGGCGACCCGCGCACGTACGAAAGACCGAGCGCAGCAGCTCGATATCGCCCACGGAATCGGTATGCGGGGTAAGGTAATTAGACAGGTAAACCACGCGGTCGAACTCGTAGGCCTGATCCAGGTGCTGGAGGAGCTCTTTCCACGAGGCATGGGGCGACGACTCGTCGCGGCGCGCTTCCGCTGCAGCGACAACCTTAACGTGGTCCCCAGGGAATGCCTTGGCGCAAAAGTCATCGTCAACATATGCGGTGTTGCCAACAACCAGCACCTCCATGGCGTACTCCTCCCCTAAAATCCACTTCTGTCATAGTCAAACATGCGTATTTTACGCTGTCAACGCGAGTTGGAACGCCTTTAAGGCTGTTTTAAGAACTTTTTTAGAGGATGTGGGGACATCAAGAGTGCTAAATGAGCGACCAATTCGGAAGTGGGGTGAAAAACCGAGACCTGTCGACCAGACCCTAGTTTTGGGCACCCGCGACCTGCGGTTTTGTTGCCTGAAATCGGGCTATGCTCGGCGAGTTTCGATTTTTCTCCGCACTTCTCCTACGCACCGGATTTGCAATCGCGCATCATAATCCGCCAATCGCCCTAACCGGAAAGCCAATCCACAGACTCGACTAGCCAGCCAGATACGGCCCGATTACATCGAAAATTTCGCCCACCTTGGTTGCAGGGTTTTGCGCAGATGGCTTAACGTTACCCAGCCCCCTATGGTATGTGACGAGGCGCCCAACACGCTGCAATGCCTCGCCTCGTTTGCCGTCCACCACCTCGAACAGCCCGTCCAAGTTCTTGCGGTACTCGATGCCCAGGTCTCTCGACATCTCCTGCGCGAGGACATGCTGGCAGTCGGACGCGGACATATGCGCGGTCGTGTAGCGAAAGTGCAGAAGCGGCCACAGCTCGAAGCAGGGGTTCGACCACAACGCATGGAAGGTCCTCGAACCGTCGGAGAGCTCGTTGCATTTGCGCTCCATCGCGTCAAAGTCGGACGCAGGAAAGTCATCCTTGTCATACACGAGCCACACATGGTCGAATGTCTCGGGCGCATAGCGGCAGTGTTCGACGGCGAAGTCAAGTAGGTCAAGCGTGTGTTTGCCGGTCCCCTTAACGACAATGGCAACCTTACGCTCGTTCGCCGCGCCCAACGCCGCACGCACACCCTCAAAGTAGCGAGGCTCGGTCTCCTTGCCCTCGCTCACTACAAGATGACGCGTCATCTGAACCATGCGCGAGCGGCCCTCTCGCTTGCCGCTACGCCAGCCCTTCGACTTCTTCGCCACCATGCTAATCCCACTCCTCGATGCGGGTGAGATATGGATCGGCGCCGTAGCGACCGGACAGGTATTGCTTGTCAAAAGCCGCGTTCTTGCTTACCAGATTACCGTTTGCCTCGTGGATGTCGGCGAGAGACCACAGTTGGCTCGCCTCCCCCTCGCCGCGCGCAGCGAACCATATCTCATCACGGCGGAACACATCGTTTCGCATGGTTGACACATCCTGGGACGAGAAGATGAGCTGCGCGCCACTCTTGTTGACCCCAGGATCCTTAAACAGCAGAATCACATAGCGAAGAAGCTTCGGGTGCAGTTTGGCGTCGAGCTCGTCTACCACAACGGTGCCACCACGCTCAAGCGCTGTCATCAGATACGCAGCCAACCCCATGAGCTTCTGGGTTCCGGCAGATTCCTCGGATAAACGCAGCTCGTACGCCTTGCCGCCCACCTCGTGCCTCACGAAGACGCGCTGGCCGCGCCACTCCGGCGCCCTCTCCACTCTGAAGCCATCAATACGTACATCAACGGCGCGCAAAAAACGCGTGACCTCGGGTGAGTCATCCTCATCGAGCAATTGTTCGAGCATCTGCTCCAGATAGGAGCTGTTATAGTTCAGGAACACCCCGTCAAGAAACCAGCTGGCAGCCTCCTTGACCACCGGCGCGTCAAAGTTGATGCAGAGAAACGACAGGTACGGCAGTCTCGGGTTGAATCTCGCAGCCGTCACGAGCTTACGCAGCGTGGGACCGAGCTCAACCTCTGCGCCCTCACGCTCGAACAGCATCGCCGTGCGTGACGCTCCCAATTTTCGCCGCCATAGGCCTTCGGACACGATCTCGTCCGCATGCACGGACAGGGCATAGCGGTACTCGTGCTCACCCGCGCGATAGTAGAGCTCGAACTCGGTGGGCTCGGCAGCAGACACGTCATCGAACTCAAACGCAGAGCAACGGGGTATCGAAGGACGGTTACCCTCTGGCGCATCAGTGCTGGCAGACAGCAATCTGATCGGCCTGGCCACCGCCGAACGAATGTAGTCAAGCGCCTCGAGCAGGTTAGACTTGCCGCCAGCGTTAGGTCCGTACACCGCAGCCACCGGAAGAAAACTCTGCCCGTCAGGGCACTCTATGAGGGAGCGCTCGAACTCCCTCATCGATGTTGCCTGCATAGAAAGCTCGGTCTCGTCGCGATAGGATCTATAGTTCCTGAAGGTGAACTGACAAAGCATCGTCCTCAAAATTCCTTTCATTGTTTTGAAAAGATATTTCAGAGTTTTTATTTGATTATAGACTTTAAGAAACATCAATCAAGTGTTTACCACTCCCAAGACAACAGGTATAGGGCGCCGAACACGGAAGTGCGGTAAAAATGAGTCCATCGTCGAAGCGGACACGGCCGGCGTGCCAGACTTTAAACGCATAAAAAAGGGCAACACCCTCTAACTGAAAGCGTCGCCCTTAAAGCCCCAAAGAGCTTTTGTACTATGACTACGTACTATACACCTCAATAAGGTGAAGCATCATACCCAGTTCGCCCGCCACGAAAGCATCAATGCCCACAAGCTAGAGGATGATCGAATCAACCGCATACCAGGTTCTTCAACGTCGAGACGCATTGCTTTAGATCGGACGCTACGTCAACTTTCACGACATTACCCAATCCGGCACGCGGGTTTGAGGAGACGCTCTTATATTTGCACTAAGAACCTGAGCACATGACGAGGCTCGGGATACATCAACCAACGAGAGGACTCGCCATGCCAATAGACGGAATCATCTACCTACTGAAGTTCGCTCCCCAAGAGGCGTACATCGACGACCTGATGAACGGGCGCCTCTATATGAACGCCGCCGGCTACTATCACGGTCTGCCCGGAGAGCAGGGCGATCCGCTAGAAGCGTCTCTGGCATGCGGCATGGGCATCTACGCCCATTGGCTCTTGCCGATCTACTGCATGTACACGGTGTGGGAGAGCGACATCGTTGACAACGCTGTCGTAATTACCAAGCGAATGGTCGAGGAGTTCAGGTGTTCCGACGGCTGGATCGGCATCGTGCGGTATGACCGCTTTGAGCGGCTGCTAAATAGGAAGTTTGATTCGGGAGATGGCGTATCCCTGCACGGCCCCGTCTTTTACGGCGCCCCTAGTCCAAGCGTAACTGCCGAGGCATTCCAAGGCATCCCGGACAACCTTGTTATCAAAACACCCAAATTTGCATACCAACGGGAGTATCGAATCGTCGGATCGCAACCGGTCAAGTGGCGCCTTAAGCCCGACAAGAACAACCCTGACTACAAAATCGAAGAGTATGGACATGCGGAACTGGACTTAGGCGGCAGCCTTATGGACTTTTCCTGGAAGGTGCCGGTATCGAGCCTCACGGAGGTTAAAGGCGGCCTCATGCTTAAACTGCCGTTAGCTAAATAACAAGTCGACGAGCAAGCAATCGACCACTCGAAAAGCCACAATGGAACCCTACTCAATACCGCAAGGAACTAATGGAACTGGGGCACGGCGCAATCTCCGCCGCCCTCCGCAGACGACTCAAGCTCAAGCGAGAAAATACTCACGTTACATCGCCACGCGAACTCACAACTCTTGAGTCACTGCTTAATCGAACTTGACGGGAATGGAGCGGGTTCGCCTAATTGCTAGTCGGCAACTACACTCAATCATTCACTTGAATCGAACTCACGCCCCGTTCGCAATCATCACGAGAATCTCTCTCGCCTGATGAAGGCAGCTGCAGTGGCTTGTCAACATGAAAGCCCGGAGAAGAGCAGAGCGCGGTATCGATAACATATAACGGATCGCTCGAGCCGATTTCGATCCCCCGACTCGAGAACTTCAATCGCTGCGGGGCGGGCAGATAGCGAGGGGCCTCATCCGCATTGTGTTCATACTCATACCGATATAAACAGGAAAGGAGAACGAACAATCCTGAAAGCGCCTGGAGCACATTGCCAAGATTGGCTTCGGCATAGCTATCTAAGCGATGGTGTTTGACATTGTTATACGAGATCCACCATTCAGGATTCATGGTGGATTCGGTCCCATCATCTGCCCACCAAGATGACCAGGGGTTAATAACGATCTCGCTGGCATCAATAACAACCCAGCTAAAACGAAACTGTTGCGAGAAGCGAGCGTGAACCATCTCACGCGCTCCGGAAATGTTTTTAACCACACCCCAATTGACGCTCTCGTAACGCCCAACAAGGTGGTTAAGATCTTTAAAGGCGACGTCGATCTCGGAACAAATCGAGAGATAGGCTTTGACGAGCTCGGCGCCATAGGTGCCATAGTTCGCTTCGGTTGGCTCGATGTAATGCAATATACGAATGACATCTTCCTCGAGCAAAATGAAGTAATCCCAGTGTATTTGACTCATTGAAAGCGCCATCTAAACCATCCAATCAATCAGCATAACCAGTAAGCCCATTTTACGGTCTAGGCATTGTTAAACATTAAAAGGGTAAAACCTACGGATGGAAGCCAGATAAGAAGAGACCTACCGATCCTATTTACGGAAAGAATAAGACCGAAACACAATCTAAGACCACAGAAAGAAGGCGGCCACCATGAAACGAGTCGATGAGGAGCCCACGCCGAAAGCGATTGACAACGCCCTCAGCCAGGATCCGCTTCACCGCAAGAGAGAAATTGAGGACTTTCTAAAGATGCTCATTACAGTTGAGCCTCCGTATACCTTTGTTATTGACGCGCCTTGGGGATCTGGTAAGACATTCTTTGTAAAACAAGTAGCTAGAGTCCTGCAAATGGCAAATCCGACTCTCAACCACGATTTCGAGACACTTAACGCGACACTAGGAGAAACCGCAACAGAACTCCCCGCGACACCATGCCTCCCCATTTATTTCAACGCATGGGAAGACGACCATTTCGACAATCCGATCTTGCCTATATTGGCCTCTATCGCTAACGCCGTAGACGAACAGAGCGTCAAGGGAGGAAAGGATTTCGGCAAGGGAGTCATTAGCGTCATAGAAACCGCCGCCTCCATTATTGGATACGGCGTTGACATTAATGGCATCATTGAAAATTTCAGCGGCACCGATTTTCTCGAACAGTACAAAGCGGAAAAGAGCTTAGGAGCAAAATTGGCGAGCTCATAAAGAGCCATCTGCCCAAGGTAGCCAAACGAGCCATCATCTTTATCGACGAGCTTGACCGCTGCCGGCCCGAATTCGCTATAAAGGTGCTCGAGCAGACCAAAACCCTGTTTCAACAAGAAAGCATTGTTGTGGTTTATTCGACCAGCATCACGCAGCTTGCACATTCCCTCCAAGGCGTATATGGCCCAAGATTTGAAGGGAGAAAATACCTCGAGCGCTTCTACGACAAGCGCCTAGAGCTAAATCCGATAAAGCCGGCTGACTACCTTCTGTATAAAGGCATCAATACAATGGATGGATATACCTTCATGGATATAACCGTCGATTTGCTCAGCTACAAACATGCCTCACTAAGAGCCTGCAACAGGCTTATCGACTCTATAACAAGTCTGTCCGGATACATTACTAACCACTGGGAGCACTTTGGGGATGGAAGGGTTCAGCATTTCCAAGACCAGGGCCTGCTTCCTGTAATAAATATTCTTGCTTACTATGACCCGCTCGCCTGGCACGAAATGAAAACCAGCACTGACTTCGGGGCTGTCTACGAACTTGCGAAACACAGCAATCGCTTCATCCAATATCTTGATGAAGTGATTGAATCGGTATGGGGAGCCAATAAGGATGAACTTCCCTATAAGCAGGATATTGAAAATAGACGCAAGCGTATTGTAGAAGATCTATGCGCGTTGATATACGGCAACGATGACAGGGACCCACGGGTCAAAGAACTGGGCAATTGTGAACTTACCAGAATGTCTTTCAATCAGCAGCTATATCAGCGCCTGACGCCACCATCGTAGGGCGGCGGCGATCCGTCCAGTGGCCTTATGCACAGCTCCATGACGCCCGCATCCGGGCTCGAGGCAATGGCACTCGACCACTTCATCCGAGAAGAAGCAACCATCACGGACAAAGACGCACACGACACGACCCGCGCCAACATGAGCAAAAACAACACGCGGCAGCACCGCAGAGCCGAACGTTAGCAAGAAAAAGGCAACGAGGGCCCATGACGGCCACGGCGCCTAGGCGCAATGCTGCGGTACCACTTCGCAATATTCAACAGTGGCTAATTAAACAAACACCGCATCCTACCAAGACGCCAGTGCCCAAGCCGTTCTAGTCAAAGAGCAGCTTGGGCACACTCCATGAGACCATAGTAAGGGCCGCAACCGGACCTCGCGTCAGAAGCAGACACGCTCCATCCCACCGGCAATCACCCCTCCCCGTCCATGACCGTCCAGCTCACAGGCTCAATGCCCGGAAGAGACGTTAGGCAAGAGGGGCAGGCAACCTGATAGTTCCCGTAATTTGTTCTGCGCTGCATCGAAGCGGAGACGTATACCGCTTTGCGGGCGCGAGTGACGCCGACGTACAGCAGGCCTATTTCCTCAATAAGCCCATCTGGCATTTTCTTCGCATCAGCAATCTGGCAACCTCGCGCAGAACGTAAGCATATACCAGCATTTTCGCAACGAGAGCAAATCCCTCCAGGCCAATCGAAACGCGTAACGCCCGGAATGAAAACGGTGTCCC
Organism: Collinsella sp. TF12-2AT; assembly: GCF_003436735.1. Taxonomy (NCBI): domain Bacteria; kingdom Bacillati; phylum Actinomycetota; class Coriobacteriia; order Coriobacteriales; family Coriobacteriaceae; genus Collinsella; species Collinsella sp. TF12-2AT. Next base: position 37,549 of record NZ_QSQK01000017.1, read on the forward strand.
ACTCGAGCCCCTTAGCGGAGTGAGCGGTCATCATGGAGATGCCCACATCAAGGTAATCGGAGAAACGTCGCAGGGAGCCCTCGGAAAAGATACTAACTATATAGTCGAAGCGCTCCGAAGGTCCCATCGCGACGCAGTCATTTTTAAGGTGTTTCCGCAGCGCTCCTAGAAGCATGGCATAGGACCGCCCATACTCGAACCTCTTGGAGCCAGTCAGCAGTTCATCAGAGATGGAGTCGATTATTTTGTCCGCAGCAGACCGGCTGACGCCCTTTTCTCCAGACACTGCATCAGTAATCCTGGATAAAGCAAACGCATTGAATTCGATGAACCCCCGACTTGTATCCGAGAAGAGTCCGTTGAAGTAAGAGATACCTTCTTTAGCAAGCTCTTCCATAATGAGATCGGCAAGGGCACCACGCTTACGAACAAGAATCGCAATCCTCCCGCCACTGCTTTGAGCGAGCGCCGTAACCTTGGAAACGATGGCAGTCGCTTCGTCTTGCTGAGTAGAGCCAACAAATATGGGAAGTCGGGGCGTACCGCCGGCAATGGTGCCCTTCATGTTGGAGCGAATCGCAGCACCGAGCTCTCCGACGATAGATCTCCCAGAAAACCTATGGTTATGCTCGAGTTCCAACGGCGTTAGACGCAGGTCGGTAGTGGCCTTTGCCTTTAAGCCTTCCATTGCACCAATAAAACCATAAACACGCTGAATGGGGTCGCCGAACATGCAGATCCCCGACTCATCAGAAATCAGACCCCTTAGGAAGACATAGCACAACGCATTCGTGTCCTGCGCCTCGTCGACAAGCACGACAGGATATGCTGCCGACAGATAGGACCTTAACTTGGGAAAATGAGCGAGCAATTCAATTGCAAGGGAAATCATTGCAGAGTATGGCAAGAGACCGTTCGATGCAAACCTTTCCTTGATGATCCTATTAAAGGAAAACATCACACGCCTCAAGTCCATTTCCTGACCGTTTCTCATGAAGCGGAGGAAGTCGTCAACGGCATTCTTTTCATCCCAGGTCAGCCTGCCACCTCGCGAAACCAGCTCGCTAACGGCGCTGTTGTCATCAACCATAGAGAGCTCGCCAACGTTCACTGGGAGCGAGAGCGATTTCCAGTATCTGCGTAGCAGAGCCCAAGCAAAGCCGTGGAAGTTGGTCGCCATGACGCTGTCCTCAAAACGCTTGGCCACGGGACCAGGAAGTGCCGACATAGTGATGCCCAAATTCATACGCATCCTCCGCGCGGCGGCAACGCTAAAGGTCAGGGCCAAAATCCTTTTTGGCGGATGGACTTCGCCAGATGCCAGCAGCCAGCAAGCCCGCCCAGTCATCACCGTGGTCTTCCCGTAGCCTGCCGGCGCCTCCACGAACACCCTCTTTGATGGCGAGAAAATCGCGGAGCACTGTGACGCATCCCCACCACAGCGCGCCTCAATCTCGGCTCTAACACTATCCCGCAGGTCAGTCTGACTCATCAGCATTCGAGCCCCACGGCCTTGCGAATAATACTTTTGTAACATGTGGGAACGCCATTAGCACCAAGAGCCTCCGCGAGGGCGACGCCAGACACGACGCCCTTGTTCGATGAAAGCCATGCATACATAAGCGCACGTGATTTGGGCGTGTCTGCGAATAACCCGTCAAACTCCGATCCCCGGAAATCGTATTCAGGGTCCCGCAAGTTAACGCCGTAGACAGCACAGGCGCTTTTCAAAGCTTTACTATTCCCCTTGATGCAAGTTGCCCTCTGAAGAGGATCAATCGACTCAAGAAGCGCAATAAACGCACCCTGGTTATCGCTAGCGAAGAACGAGTCAACGACCTCACCTTCGAAATCCCGTTCGGTTGTCGTTATATGGTCTTCAGAAGTTTCTTGCAGCTCATCCTCATCTCTGTCGACAATTGAATAATTTGGGATCTCGAACTTGCCCAGAAGTTCACAGAGTGGTTTAACGTTCTTTTTCCCGCCGGCCCTGATAGGCACAACTCCATAATCATCCAGATCCATCCCAAGGTTGCGAGCGAACACCGGAATGGCTCCAGACTCTGTCTGCCCCTCAAAAGCCAAAACCGACCGCGCGAAAAAGGCCTCTCGTATCGACTCAAAGTTCAGCATAAGATGCTTTTCAACCTTGTCGGACAGGTCAATATCCCTACCGCATATGACCTTCGGCGAATTTTCGCCCTGCCCGAATCGCACAATGTTCTTATAGCCGCGAGCCAGAATGTTAGGCGAATGCGTCACCATGATCAGCTGAGCTTTGATTGAATCAATTCCGAAATAGTCCTTTAGAAGAGCATTAAATCTATCATCCTTCCCTTCGCAAATCCTATGCAAGCTCTTCGAGAGACGCCTCTGCATATACGGGTGAAGGTGGGCTTCGGGTTCGTCATAAGCCAGAACGGCATGCAGCACGCGTCTGTCATCATCATCTGAGCAAAGGCTCTCTTGAAGGCGTTTAGGCGAAAGACGCATAATGCTCTCGATTATCGAGAGCGAGGCAATAGCGAGGTACTGCAAGCCTACCCCTGCCTTTTTAAAATGAACGCCCCTCTTGTCAAGCAAGGTAACCAAACTTCCAAGCGTTCCGCCATCCGATGAATCGACGCCAGGCCTCACACCATATGATGACAGGATCGGAACGTCGCCGACGATTTCGCCGAGATCTGCAACCAGACCTTCGAGCTCGCTCCCATCCAGAAAATCGGAGACCTCTTTACCCTCCTTATCTAGATAAAGAGCGATACCTTTGGAGAGAACTTTACCGACACCTCGGGTACCATCAAACGCCAGGTCTCCCCTATTAAAGGATGCAGTCGAGTACCTGAACATGTGAACGGATCGCATCAGAGAGGGTGGAATACTTTCTCCGCTCCCTTCGGCCTTAAATTCAATTCGAGAATCCGGGTCGTCAGCAAAAGCGCAGATGGTAATAGTGTTTCCGGTCGTAGGATCGATGTCGAGCCTCGTTATTCCGATCTCGTCCTCGTCCAACTTTAAAGTTACTAGAGCCCCTGCGCGCTTTTCAATGTCAGCGAAATCCTCTTCGCTAATCGTCGCTTGATTGAAAATTGTATTGAGCAAGTCAAGCACATTCGTTTTGCCGAGGTTGTTCTCGCCGACAATATAGCTCACGTCCTCGTCAAAACTAATCGACACTCCATCGAGATTCCGATAGTTCTCAATCCTCAGTTTAGAGATCCTCATGCGTCCTCCCGACCTTTATGGTTTTATGGCTTCCAACAATCTAACACGCCTCGTGTTGTACTGAACTTGAGGCACAGCCACTTCGAGAGGCTTGTAAATCATAAGAGTAGTCCTAAGAAGGTTGTTTACATGCACCAAGCCGTCTCCTAAGACTCCCCCTCCCCAACATTCCCCAGAAAGTTCGCTGATGTTGACTGGGGTTCCCGTAAAATAAACCCCAACAAAATATGTGCGGAGTGCTGGCCTGGAGCTGCCTTCGGACCCTATTGGCTGCTCACCGAGAGGCTCCGCTATGAAACGATCCCTTTACTACCTGCTCTGCGCGATCGCGTGCACGTCCATGGTCGGCGCGACGTTGCCTATGGCAGCCATCGCAGAAGCTATGCAGCCTCAAGAAACCGCCGGGCAGCAGGCGCAAGCCGACGCAACGAGCAGCGACGCAGGCAAGGCCGAAGACGGCACCAACACAAGCACGACAGCAGATACCGTAGAGGACAGCACCGCAACATCCACCGGCACCAGCGCCGTCAACACGGAAAGCGCCGACGGCACCGCCGCCGCAACCGGCACCCCCGCCCCATCCCTCCGAGCCCAAGCCAACCCCACGCCTGAGGCCATCTCCACCACGTCACAAACCACCTACGCCCACTCCGCCACGGCAAGCCAAAACGGCGTCACCTTCACCGTATCGTGGAACGACGCCCCCGCGGGCACCGCGACGACCTTCCACGTAACCCAAACCAACGGCTCGTCCCAGGCCAAGGCGCGCATGGACGTGCCCACCTATTGGGACGGCGGCAGCCAGGAAAGCGTCTGCGACCCGTCGCGCCAGGCATGGGCCAGCTACTACAGCCTTCGGGTCCGCGCTCGCGATCGGGCCCAAAGAATCCACGTGGGACCACAATTCACTTGCATGGAGCTAGCGAAGGTGCCTATCCCAAATCAGAAATGGTAAAACCAGCAGCAGTGCGATGCAGAGGGGCGCGGCCAGCAGGGTGGCCACGCCCGAGTTGATGCGCTCGCGAATTTCTTGGGAGCTCAAGAGATGAGCTCGTTCACGCGCTGGTGACGCATAATTTCTTTCGCAAATTGACAACCGCATAGCGGAAC
>NZ_QSQK01000018.1:0-29799 GCF_003436735.1 Collinsella sp. TF12-2AT
AGCACTTAATGTGCTTTCCGTCTTGCGCAGGACTGTAGAGCAGGAAAGTTCATATGCGCCGCCCGGCTCCCGCGGCTCTCAGGGGCATCTCTCATGCAAAAACTTTTGTCGGGTAAAGTCCGAGGTCAGTGGCGTTTTATACCGAGAAATTCAAAAAAAGTTGAAAATTCATTACATATTTGCGTTGACTTTAGGTAACTAAAGTTTCATACTCCTTTTCAACCACTGGGGGATGTGAACACGCACGGATCGTTCACATCATGATTGAAGAGGATTTCTTAGACATGTTCACGCATCAGCTAAACATTATCAGCGTAGTAATTATCTGATGCGGGTTAGCACATACAGCTAGCCCGTACGATAACGGGCGGCTGATGAAGATGAGGGCCGTCGAGCGCAACCGACGGCCCTCATTTTTTATGTCTAGGAAGTTCTTTTTAGAGGAGGAAATGTAATGAACGGAGTTTTGCTCATGGTTGTGGCCGCGGCGGTGCTCGCCTGCGGCTATCTGGGCTATGGCCGATGGCTGGCCAACAAGTGGGGCGTTGACAAAGAGGCCCTTACGCCGGCCAAGCGCATGAAGGACGGCAACAGCTTCTCGCCCGTCTCCGCCTTCACCGCGTTCTCGCACCAGTTCAGCTCGATCTGCGGTGCTGGCCCTGTTACGGGTACGATCGTCGCCATGGCCTTTGGCTGGCTTCCCGTCGTGCTCTGGGTCCTCGTCGGCGGCATCTTCTTTGGCGCCGTCCACGACTTTGGCGCCCTGTACGCCTCGATGAAGAACAACGGCAAGTCCCTGGCTCAGCTCATCGAGAAGTACATCGGCAAGACCGGCCGTCGCCTGTTCCTGCTGTTCTGCTGGCTGTTCTGCATCATCGTCATCGCCGCTTTCACCGACATGGTCTGCAAGACGTTCATGTTCACTCCGGCCGTTGACGCTTCTGGTGCTGCTACCGGTGCCGTCGACTTCACCAAGTCCTATGCCGCTGGCTGCGCTGGCACCATCTCCATCCTGTTCACCTTCGTCGCCATGGCCTTTGGTTGGGCCCAGAAGAAGTTCAACCTCACCGGCGCTGCCGAGTTCGTCACCGGCGTGGTGCTCATGGTCCTCATGTTTGCCGTCGGCATGCAGTTCCCGGTCTACCTGGACAAGTTCCAGTGGTTCGCTGTCGTCATGGTCTACCTGGTCTTCGCTGGCGCCATGCCCATCCAGATGCTCAAGACCCCTCGCGACTACCTCACTTCCATCATGATGATCGTCATGATCGTCTGCGCCGTCCTCGGTATCGTCGTCCTGGGCGCTAACGGCCAGGCCACCATCACCGCTCCGGTCTTCACCGGCTTTAGCAATGCCTCGGGCATGATGTTCCCGGTCCTGTTCGTCTCCGTTGCCTGCGGTGCTCTCTCCGGTTTCCACAGCCTCGTTTCTTCTGGTACCTCCTCCAAGCAGGTCGAGAAGGAGCAGGACGCCGTCAAGGTCGGTTACGGCGCCATGATCGTCGAGTCCTTCGTCGGCATCCTTGCCATCATCGTCGCCGGCATCATGTTCTCCGACATGAACACCGCCGGTACCGGCGCCCTTAACGCCGGCGTCGCTTCCACCCCGTTCCAGATCTTCGCCGCTGGCATCTCCCGCGGTATGCAGGCCTTCGGTGTTGACGGCACGCTCGCAACCGTCTTCATGACCATGAACGTTTCCGCTCTGGCCCTGACCTCGCTCGATGCCGTCGCCCGCATCGCTCGCACCTCGTTCTCCGAGTTCTTTGCCCAGACCAACGACGCCCTGGCCATCGAGTCCAAGGCCGGCTACATGAAGGTCCTCGGCAACCCCTGGTTCGCTACGGTCGTTACCCTGCTTCCTGGCCTCGCCCTCGCCTTTGGCGGCTATGCCAACATCTGGCCGCTCTTTGGTGCTTCTAACCAGCTGCTCGGCGGTATGACCATGATCACCCTCGCCGTGTTCTGCAAGTGCACCGGCCGCAAGGGTTGGATGCTCTACGTGCCCGTCGTCTTCCTGCTCTGCTGCACCTTCACCTCGCTGGTCCAGAGCGCCATGGGCTGCATGACCGCCGTCCAGGCCTACGGCTTCTTCGGCACCATCCCGGCTACCGCCACCACGGCTGCTGTCTCCGTCGCCGCCACCAAGGGCCTGCAGCTCGTCTTCGCCGTCCTGCTGATGGTCCTGGGCCTTATCGTTGCCGTCAACTGCCTCAAGGAGTTCTTCGGCAAGGAGGCCGGTTCCATGCCCGACGAGGAGCCCGAGTGGTCCGAGATGGGCAAGGCCGAGTATGGCCGCACTGCTGCTGCCGAGGCTCCCGCCGACGCCGAGGCCGCCAAGGCCTAATCGGCCTGACGAGTTGAGCGTCACATCTATATGACTCGGAAAGACCGGGTCCGCAACGACGCGGACTCGGTCTTTTTTCATGCAAAAGCGGGCGACGCCCGGGTGTTCTCGCAGATGTTTTGCGTGGATAAGGGCGTGCGTTGTACCATATAGACGTATATGTGTACATATGAAAGGGGCCCCGTGGCCAAGACGGTATATTCCGATAACCAAAATAATGTCGATGCCCTGGCTGAGCGTCTGAGCAGCCAGACGTCGCTTTCTGCTGAGCGCGCCAAGCTGGTTGCCTACGACCTGCTCTGCCGCAAGGCACTCAAAATCAAGTCGAGCGCGCTGGCGCAGATTTTCCGCTCCGTCGATAAGGAATGCGACACCAAGGCGATGCGCGACGAACTCATCGCGGCAAAGATCGTTACCAAGATTGAGGGCAGCGGCATTAACGGCCGCCCTGCCTTTTACACCATTAATGCCGAGATTAACGATGCCCAGGAGCAGCTCGTCGAGGTTGCCGAAGAGGCCGTCGAGGACGTTGTGGAGGCGCCCGCTTCGGTGGAAACAGCTCCGCGCGAGCATGTCGATACCGACGAGCTGCTTGACGAGAGCGTCGTTCGCGCCTTTACGGCCAAGGCTGGCCGCGGCGGTTTTGGCGGGGGCGGCAAGCGCGATGCTCAGCGCCGTGCCCAGCAGGAGCGCTTCCGTCGCGCCGTGGCTCAAAAGGATGAGCTCGATACCGAGGCTGTTGAGACCGAGGTTGCTGCCGAGTCGCAGAAGCCCGCGAAGGAGCAAAAGCCCATGGAGGCCCAAGAGCCCAAGCGTCGTCGCGGTGCTCACTTTAAGGCTGCGCAGCAGGATGTCGCGCATGAGGCTGAAGAGCCTTCCGAGGTTGCAGACGATGTTGAGAAGTCTGCCAAGAGGGCTCCGGGTTCGTGTCGTCCCGGCCGCGGTTTTGCGGGGCGCGTGTATCCCGTAAATCGTCAGGAGAAGGGCGAGCAGGCTTCGACCGCTCAGACCGAGAAGGCCGAACAAACCGAGAAAACCGTTGAGCCGGCGGCTCGCGAGCAGCAGCCTTCCGAGCCGCAGTCTGCGGCTGGCACCGAGGTCAAAGCTCAACAGTCCGCCGATAAGCAGGCAGGGGAGAGCGCTTCGAGCAAGCCCCGCCGTCGTCGTCACCGCGGCGGTCGTGGCTCAAATGCCGAGACTGTGGCCGAGAATGCAGCGACGCAAAGCAAGGATGCGAAGGCTGAGGCCCCGGTGGAGCAGCCCAAGCGCCAGCCGGCGAAGGGGGACAAGCCCGAACGTTCGCAAAAGAGCTCGTCCGCGCCAAAGCAAGAGCGCAAAGCTCAGGCAGATTCCAAGCGCAAATCCCAGGCACAGCCCAAACCGACTGCAAACGATGCGGCCGCCCAGCAGCCTGAGCCGCCCGCTCATGGCGAGGTTTCGGCGTTTGCTCTGGCCCGTGTCCTGGGCAGGCAGCTGCTCAAGGTCGTTCCTACGCCAATGGCGCTCTCCAAGATTAAGGAGCAGCAGACTCAAATTGTTAAGGTCGAGGGCAAGGACGGCAAAAAGGCTCCGCAGCGCACTCAGCACAACGAGATGTCCAACCGCAAGATTGCCGAGGAGATTGCGATTATCCAGGCTTGGATTGAGCAGAATCGCGGTGCCGACACGCCGGTCGCTTCGCGTCGCCAGCGCGCCTACCAGATTTTTAACGATGAGAAGGCCTTTGACGGCAAGCACGGCGAGCGCCTGATTCGGCGTATGACCGAAAAAGGTATCAGCATGCAGGCGATTAAGGTCGCCCCCAACCGCCCTGTGCACTTTACGGGTTTCTTTACGCTGGGCGCCGACAAGCCGTTCATTATGGTCGAGAACCTAGACACCTATGACGAAATCGTCAAGCTCCTGCGCGGCCGCAAGCACGCCAAGCTTTTTGGCACCAAGGTGGGCGGCGTGATCTTTGGCGGTGGCTGCAAGGCGAGCGTTTCGCACGCACTGGATGATTATCTGGCCGAGATCGGCTATCGCTTTAACTATGTCTACTACGTGGGCGACATCGACCGAGAGGGTGCGCGCATTGTTGAGCAGACCCGTAACGCCAATGTGGTAGAGATTCGCCTGCATGCCGGTATGTATCGCGCCATGCTTGCCGAGCACAAGCGTCGCGTGAAGGCCGGCGGAGAGTGCGAGCCCGCAGCTGCCAACCAGGGTGTGCCGCAGAACCTGGCGGCGACGATCAAAGATCTGCCCATGGTTACGCGTGTGCAGTTCCGCAACGTGCTGCGCGAGGGCGGACGCATTCCACAGGAGATTCTGATGACCGCTGACTATCGGGATGGCGACTCGGGAAGCTTCGACCGCATGCTCAACAATTAGGGACGCGGGACCCCGACGGGCGGGGACACCGAATTAGGTTTCCTGCTCTACAGTCCTGCTCACGACGGAGGCCACATTAAGTGGCCTCCTGTTCGTGCGGAACTCGCGATAAACCTAATTCGGTGTCCCCGCTCTCCCGGGGCCTGTCGTGGCTTGGCCGTTGCATGCGGCTCGCTTTTCGGAACGGGGCTGACGGACACGTTCCGAAATCTACCACCGTCGCTGTACAGGGTGTCTATAAAGAGCCGTGGCCAATAAACGGCAAATATGAGTACTGATACTCTTTTAGTAGCAGTAATTTTGACCAAATTTAAGGTGATTTGACGTGTCGATCGAGCAGATAAGCTGCCGTATCTCCTCAAGTGTTCATTAAAGGGGTGGCGCGCGCAGACGTGGTGTAAGAGCGTCCTGAGGTCCGTCGCTGCAAGTCCCGATATTACTCCTTCTTGAGACCGCGCCTCTCGACTATCTCGTCCACTATCTCCCTGGCGCGCCGCCCGAGCGCGCGGCGCCTCCCCTCTGTCGGGGCCGGCCTGTCCGCGGGCTCGGCGAAGCCCTCGGCGGCCGAGGCCTCGGAGAACACGCGCTGCTGGGACCACTGTCCCTCGGTCTCCATGAGGCTCGCGCACGTCAGGCGCAGCATCGACTCCCTCGAGGGGAAGGACTGCACGACCCTGTAGCGGCGCTTGATCTCGCGGTTGGCGCGCTCCTGGACGTTGTTGGTGCGGAGCTTGGCCCAGTGCGCCCTGGGGAAGGCCGTGAACGCCAGCGCGGAGTCCTCGGCCTGCTCGAAGACCTCGCCGGCCCTGGCGGACACCGACGCCACCCAGGGCGCCGCCTCGGCCCACACGCAGCGCGCGAGGTCGGGGTCGTCCTGGTAGACCGCGGCATGCACGAGGTCCCTGACGGCCGCCTTGGAGTCCTCGGGCCTGCCCGAGCAGGCGCTCTGGAGGTTGCGCTGCAGGTGCGTCACGCAGCGCTGCCAGGCGCAGCCCTGGAACAGGCGCGAGACGGCGGCCACGAGCCCGGCGTGGCTGTCGGAGACCACGAGGCGAACGCCGGCCAGCCCGCGCTCGCGCAGCCCGCCGAGGAATGCCGCCCAGGAGTCCTCGCTCTCGGTGTCGACCACGTCGCAGCCCAGGAAGTGCTTGCGCCCGTCGGCGCCCAGCCCGATCGCGGTCACGACGCCCTGCGAGACGACCGACGAGCCGACCCTGCAGCTCATGTAGGTGGCGTCGAGCCACAGGTAGCAGCACGGCGTGCCCGACAGGTCGCGGCGGCGGAACTCCGCCACCTCGGCGTCGAGGTCGGAGCAGAGGCTCGAGACCTCCGAGCTCGACAGCGAGGATATGCCCAGCTTGGACGCCACGCGCTCGACCTTGCGGGTGGACACGCCGCATACGTACATCTCCTGCACGATGGCGGCCACCGAGGTGTCGACGCGCGACCATCGCGCGAGCATGCCCTCGGGGTAGTAGGTGCCGTGCCTGAGCTTGGGTATCTCGAGCTCCACGTCGCCCACGGCGGTCTTGAGCGACCTGGGGCGGTAGCCGTTGCGACTGTTCTCCCTGCCGTCACTGCGCTCATTGCGGCTCGCGCCGCACATCTGCTGGGCCTCGGAGTCCATCAGCGCGTTCATCACGCTGCCCAGCACCCTGCACGCGAACTCGCGCGCGTCGCCGCACTCCTGCCAAAGCCTCGCCGCCTCGAGGGCCTCGTCGCGGCCGAGGCGCAGTACACTCTCTTCTTGGGGCATCGCCTTTCCTTCCATTCGTCACCTTCATTACTCCAACGACGAATTCTAGGCGGTGTCCCCTCCCTTTCAAGAAAGGGCGGAGGCGGGGCATGCCCCGCCTCTTACACCACATCTCTGTGCGCTACCATTAAAGGAAGACCTTGATGCGAATAAATCTCATTAAGATCTTCTTTTATTAACGAAAATAATGTAGCTACAACGGTAACAGTACTCATATTTGCCGTTTTTTGGCCACAGTCCTTCGGAGGGTCCTCGAAAATAGTCCCGAGCCGGCACTTGGGGACGTTCCTATAATGCCGGCACTTAGGAGCGTCCCCAAGTGCCGACACCGCGTCTGCCTGCGGCGGCCGCGCCCCGCTGCGTCGCTCCGCACCCTTGCGGGTTCGAATCCCTCCGCTTGGCGGCGTTGGCTCGATTTGCTTGACGTGAGGGGCTCTTGGCTGGTGTGGGACGGAGGGATTCCGCGTCCGCCTGGTCGGCGGCCGCGCCCCGCTGCGTCGCTTCGCTCCTTGCGTGCTGCGCTGGAAAACGCTTCGCGTTTCCTCAGCTCCGCACCCTTGCGGGTTCGAATTCCTCCGCTTGCCCACAAGAAAGCGCCCTGGGCCGTTATGGGCTTAGGGCGCTCAGTTTTAATGGCTGGGACGGAGGGATTCGAACCCCCAACAGCCGGCACCAAAAACCGGAGTTCTACCGTTGAACTACGTCCCAATGTGTGGTGTTGCCCAAAAGCAACTCGTCTAGTTTACCTAATCTGCGAGGGCATCGCAAACGCCGTCGAGTAGGCGTACGGCGAGCGTCTGCGCGTCGCTGGCCGTGAAGGTGCCGTTGTAGCGCGTCATGCCCGTGAGCTCAATGCGAATGCGAGCCGGCTTCTGCTGCGCGGCGACATTGGCGGTGCGGATGCGCTGGGCCAGGTTGTGGCACTCGGCGAGGGCAATCGTGGCGCGTGGCGCGGCGTCGGCGGGCAGCTCGTCGCTTGCGATCTCGAGCACCAGGTCAACGTCGGTTGGGACCTCGGAGTCGCAGAGCATCATGCCGCTGTTGTCGGTCGTTGCCGTGGCGATGTTCCACATGCGCGAAGCAACGCTGCGTGCGATGGGGTCCTCACCGATAACGGCGATCTGGAAGCGCTCGAGCACGTTGGCGGCGCGAGCAAAACCGATGCGGGACTCGGCTTCGGTGACCGAGGGCTTGCCCTCCCACACATGATGCAGGCGGTTGATGTAGGCGTAGGTGTCCTGGAAGGCCATGCCGTCGGCAAACAGGCCGACATTTTCCTGGAACTGCTGCAGGGCGGCCTCGGTATGCGGACCAAAGTAGCCGTCGTCTTCGCCACAGGCAAAGCCCAAAACGTTGAGAGCGCGCTGCAGGGCCTGCACATCGGCGCCATGGAAATTGGGCATGCGCAGATACAGGGTGCGGTCGCCCAGCTTATACGAGGCGTCGACCAGGGCGCTCCAACAGGGGATATCGACGGCATGACCGGCAGCAAGGCCACTGTCGAGCCTGAAGGTGCTGACGGCCTGCTCGGTGGTGGTGCCAAAGCGCTTGTCGGCGACCTCGTCGGCATCGATGGTGTAACCGAGCTGCAGAAGGCGGGACTGAACATCCTCGACGGCTGCTCCCTGCATGCCCGTGGTAATAGGTTCCATGAACGAACCCCTTTCGGCGTACGATTCGTACTATTTTGAGCGCGTGTCGGATAGACAACGCGAGACAATGCATAAACATGCACTCAACAGTGTAGCAACTTGTACCCAAACTCGCTGCCCACAGGTTTTATGACCCCCGCTAGTTAAGACGCTCCACAAAGAAATCTGCCATTGAGAGGAAGAGCTCGCGCGCATGCGGGTCGAGCTCGACGCCTTCGATAGCGGCCTTGGCCTTAGCGGTCAGGTCGAGCGCATAGGTGTGGGCGTAATCGATGGAGCCGGTCTCCTGGAAGATCTCCACGGCGCGTGCGAGCTGCGCAGGGTCCTCGGTGCCCGAGGAAAGGATTGCCTCGATCTCGTCGTGATAGCGCTCGTCTGACAGGGCATGCACGGCAACGAGGGTGCGCTTGCCCTCGGTGATATCGGTGCGGAAGTCCTTGTTGGCGGCCTCCTTGGTGCCGATCAAGTTGAGCAGGTCGTCTTGAATCTGGAAGGCAAGGCCCGTGTGCAGCCCAAAGGCGCGCAGTGCCTCAATCTGCTCTTCGCTGCCGCCGCCGATAATGGCTCCGGCGGCAAGCGGCGTCGCTCCGCTGTAGTACGCGGTCTTGTGCGTCGCCATGTCCAGATAATCGTCGACCGAAATGTCAAAGCGCCCGTCGCGGACCCAGCCCAGGTCGAGCGCCTGGCCCTCGATGGTACGGACGATCATCTCGGTAAGCTCGTGGAGCACGCGAAGCTTCACGTCTGCGTTGAGTGTGGGGTCGTCGAGAACCGTCTTGGTGACCATGGTGAGCGCCAGGTCACCGCAGTTGATGGCAAGACCGGTGCCCTCGGTAAGGTGCATGCAGGGCTTGCCGCGACGAATCTGCCCGTTGTCGGCGATGTCGTCGTGGATGAGTGCGCCCGACTGAAAGTGCTCGATGGCCGCCGCTGCGCTGCGGGCGCTCTCAAAGCTGCCGCCTACCGCAGTGGCGGCGAGCATGCAGATGAGCGGGCGGTGGCGCTTGCCAGCGTTTGCCGTAAATGCCGAGAGCGGGGTATACAGGTAGCGCTCGATATCGGCGGAAGTCGCCTGTCCGTCAAAGAACGTGGCCAGATAGTCGTTAATCTGGTCAAAGTGCTGGGCTAAAAAGCTGGTAAACGGACTGGACACGGGTTCTCGCATTCTTTGATAGGTTGCATCGTTGCATTATGCAGACAACATATTGCCACATTAGGGCGTCGAGCGCGGCGGTTGAAGACGATTGGTCCATGCGGCCGCAAGTGCGGTAGGGGCTTGGCTAGATAAGCCCAAAGTGTTCGAGCGCGGTGACGACGCCGTCGTGGTCGATGCTGTCGGTGACATAGTCGGCCTTTTCCTTGAGGAAGTCCGGTGCGTTGCCCATGGCGATGCCAACGTCGACGGCGTTCATCAGCGAGACGTCATTGCTGGCGTCGCCGATGCCGTATACGGTTCCGTGGTGGGGATCGAGGGCGTCGAGTACGGACTGGATACCCTCGCGCTTGGTGCATTCGCGAGGCGAAATCTCGGTCACTTCGAGCTCGAGCTCGTTAAAGCAGAGCAGCGGCTCAAACGCTTGATCCTGAGCGATGCGGTTGGCAAGCGACGTGGACATTAAGATCTTGTAGGCGCTGTAATGTTGCAGCTGCGTAATTGCATCGCCCACGGTGCGGGCGTATCCGGGGGCGTCGGGCGCATCGGCACTCATGCGAACGACGCCATTGAGTCCCTCAAAACGAATCACTTCGTCCGATTGCTCAAGAATGGGAGCAAGGCGCTGCAGCATGCCGGGCGTCATCGCCAAATCGCGAATCACGTGTCCCTCAAGTTCGACATAGCCACCCGCGAGGCAGACGATGCCGGTCCAGGGCAGCTCGAGCAGCTTTGGATGGATGCAGCTCAGCGTGCGCCCTGTGCAGATAAACGCCATATTGCCCTTGGCGACAAAATCACGGATGGCTTGCGAGACCGCTTCATTGGGATAGGGGGAGAGGTCTCGCTCGCTCTCGGGAAGCTCTTGTGCCACTCGAGGGTCTTGCCAGGCGAGTGTTCCGTCGATATCGAAGAAGCAGATATCGCCGCGCTTATGGGCTGCGCTGGCGGAAGGGGAGGCCGAGGTGGTGGGCACAAATCCCGGCTCGAGGCCCATGATCTGGTCAAAATGCTCTTTAACGCGGGGAACGGAGATGCCAATAATCACCTGGGCGGTCTTGCCCGTAATGATGAGGCCCTTGGCGCCCACCGCGACAAACGACGCATTATCTGCAACGATGGAAGGGTCTGCGACCTCGACGCGCAGGCGCGTGGCGCAGTTGGTTGCGCCCACGATATTGCCAACGCCACCTAAAAGCTGAATTACCCGCTCAGCGAGGACGTGATCTTGATCGGATTGAATACTGACCTCGCCATTGGGAGATTGCTCTTTGGCAAAGCCGCTTCCCGTTAAACGATCGATTGCCGCGCGATTGGAGACATGATCCTCGCGGCCCGGCGTCTTAAGGTCATAGACCAAGATGAGTGCTCGAAAACTAACAAAAAAGATGAGGCTAAAGGCAAGACCGATACCGAGCGCCAAAAGGTAGGAGCCGGCATGCATTCGCATGAGCGGGATGAAGTTGAAGGCCGTCATTTCCATGAGACCGCCCGAGAAGATGCCGACGATGCCAAAGAAGTTCATGGTCATGGCAAGGCAGGAGGACAGGACGGCGTAGAGCAAAAAGAGTCCGGGATAGGTGAACATAAAGAGAAACTCGAGCGGCTCGGTGACGCCGCAGACCACCGAGGCGACGATGGCGGGCAAAAGGATGACCTTAAGGCCGGCGCGGCGTTCGGGTTTGGCGGTGAAATAGAATGCTGCCGCGATGGCGGGAAGGCCAAAGAGCTTGCCCCAGCCGGTGGCGGTAAAACCTGCCCAGGGCGCAAGTTCATTTAAAGGGCGCGTGCTATGGGAGAGAATGGGGAGCAGGTTGGTCCACGTGGCGTAAATACCGTCGTGAATGACCAGATTGTCGTAATAGATGGGCATATAGAGCAGATGGTGCAGCCCCATGGGCTCGAGCGCTCGCTCCAAAAACACAAAGATGCCCACGCCGAAGGGGCCGACGCCCGCAAGTGCGTGGCGCAGCGTTTCGGTTACAGCGTATGCGAAAGGCACGATGGCGGCCGAGATGGCGGCAAGGGCAAACACGGCAAAAAAGCTGATGAGGTAGACCAGCGAGGAACCCGAGAAGGTGCCGAGCCAATCGGGAACCTTGGCATCGTAGAAGCGGTCATGGATCGCGACGACGGTTGCCGACACCGCCAGCGGGCCGATAATGCCGGTGTCGAGCGTCTTGATGCCGTCGATGACGGTGATGCCGCTAGCGGAGGTCAAAAACGACGGGTACTTAAGCCCAAGGTTGTCTCCGCTCAGCTTAATGATCTCGCTCAAAAAGAAACAGTAGGCAAAATAGGCTACGAGCGCCTCGAGGCAGCAGCGTGCCGGTTGCTTTTGGGCAAGGCCGATAGGCAGCGCTACGGCAAAAAGGAGTGGAAGGCGCTTAAAGACCGTCCACGAGCCGCGCTGAATGATAGTCCAGAAAACGTACCAGGGGGTTCCGTATACGGCGAGGTCGCCGACGATATCCACGGTCGTTGCGAGGGCGGAGATGCCGACCATGAGGCCTGATATAGAAAACAGCATGGCGGGCGCGAACATGGCTCCGCCAAAACGTTGGATTTTCTGCAGCATAATATGCCTTTCGGATGCAACATGCTGTGCGAGCGAGAACGTTTAAACAATGAACTCATTGTAGAGGACTGGCTGCTTGCCGCATTGACGGTTTTGATTCGGTCCGATTTGGGTTTCGGGGGAACCGTCGACGGTAAATAATCCGTGCTTTACCGATAATCGGTTTAAACAACTTTAAGAAATGCTATCGTGCCTAGCCATACATATTCATTAGAGGTGAAATCATGCCAAAAGCGATTTACGAAGGAATCTACCGCGAGATCCGTTCGCGCATCATCAACGGGACCTATGCGTTTCAGGAGATGCTGCCAACCGAAGCCGAGCTGACCGCGGAGTTTGGCTGCACGCGCAATACCGTTCGACGCGCCTTGAGCATGCTGGCCGACCAGATGTTTGTGCAGCCTATACACGGTAAGGGCGTGCGCGTTATTTGGCTTAAGGGCGAAACCGACATGCTGGGCGCACTCGAAGAGGTTGAGTCGTTTGGCGAGTTCGCAAAACGCAACAATGCCGTCGCATCGACCGAGGTCAAGTCTTTTGAACATTTGATTTGCACTGAGCAACTCTCACGTCGCCTGGGCTTTAAGGTGGGCGAGGAGCTGATTCGCGTAGTGCGTGTCCGAAGCCTCAACGGCAGCGCGCGCCAAGTGGACCATGGCTACTTTTTGGCGTCGATCGCCAAGGGCCTGACCCCCGAGATCGCGGCGGATTCTATCTACGGCTATCTGGAGCACAAGCGCGGCGTCAAAGTGATGGCGAGCCGTCGTACGGTGAGTGTCGAGCTCGCCAACGATGAAGACTGCAGCTATCTGGACCTCGGCAAGTACAACTGCGTCGCCGTTATGGAGAGCCAGTCGTACACCTCGGACGGCATCTTGTTCGAGGTCACGCATGCCCGCACACACCCCGAGATCTTCCACTACCGCGTCAACTCCAAGCGATAGCCGGCTAGCTCGCAGCCTGACGAGACTCATGCCCTCAAAGAGAAAACGCCCGGTCAAACCGACGATGCATCGGCTTGACCGGGCGTTTTCTCTGCATTCGATAACGAATAATTGTTTATACAAAACTTGTCAAGTATCAAGTTGAAATTACCGTTCACCGAAGTTTTTCTACCGCTCTAGTAATACTTGTTCAAACAACTAGCCAAATAGCGTATTGTGCAAATCAGCAAAAGGGGCAAAGTCCCCG
The DNA here is from genome assembly GCF_003436735.1 of Collinsella sp. TF12-2AT. NCBI lineage: Bacteria > Bacillati > Actinomycetota > Coriobacteriia > Coriobacteriales > Coriobacteriaceae > Collinsella > Collinsella sp. TF12-2AT. Next base: position 13,048 of record NZ_QSQK01000018.1, read on the forward strand.
AGCCAATCTCCGAAGGCGGCGGCAAAGGGTGCCGCCACGGTGTGAAAGGGTGGATTGTAATGAAGAACGAAATGAGCAGAAGGCAGTTCCTGGGCTTTGCTGGTTCCGCGGCTGCGGTTCTTGGTCTGGGTCTCGTGGGCTGCGGTGGTTCTGCCGGCTCCGGCTCCTCTGCTTCTGGTGACGCTGCCGAGGTCTACTTCCTCCAGTTCAAGCCCGAGGTCGACAAGGAGTGGAAGGAGATCGCCAAGGCGTACAAGAAGGAGAAGGGCGTCGAGGTCAAGATCGTGACCGCCGCCTCCAACACCTACGAGGAGAAGCTCAAGTCCGAGATGTCCAAGAGCTCCGCTCCGACGCTGTTCCAGGTCAACGGCCCCACCGGCCTTAAGAACTGGAAGGACTACTGCGCCGATCTTTCCGACACCAAGCTCCGCGGCGAGCTCATCGACGACTCCCTGGCGCTGCAGTCCGACGGCAAGGATCTGGGTATCGACTGGGTTCAGGAGAGCTACGGCATCATCTACAACAAGGAGCTCCTCGAGAAGGCCGGCTACAAGGCCGAGGACATCAACTCCTTCGACAAGCTGAAGGCTTGCGCCGATGACATCCAGGCCCGCAAGGACGAGCTCGGCGTTGACGGTGCCTTCACTTCCGCCGGCATGGATGACTCCTCCAGCTGGCGCTACACCACGCACCTCGCCAACCTCCCGCTCTACTACGAGTTCGAGAAGGAGCACAATCAGGAGGACGACGAGATCAAGGGCGAGTATCTCGACAACTTTAAGCAGATCTTCGACCTGTATATCACCGACTCCACCTGCGATCCTTCGCAGCTCGCCTCCAAGACCGGTGACGACGCCACCAACGAGTTCGCAACCGGCAAGGCCGTCTTCTACCAGAACGGCTCTTGGGCCTACGCCGACCTCACCAAGGCCGGTATGACCGACGACCAGCTCGGCATGCTGCCGATCTACATCGGCGTCGACGGCGAGGAGAACCAGGGCCTGTGCTCCGGCGGCGAGAACTACTGGTGCGTCAGCTCCCAGGCTTCCGAGGATGCCCAGAAGGCCACCGAGGACTTCATGTATTGGTGCGTCACTTCTGACACCGCCACCAGCATCATCGCTGACAAGATGGGTCTGACCGCCCCGTTCAAGAGCGCTAAGGAGACCACCAACGTCTTCTCGCAGCAGGCCGTTGCTATGGCCAAGGACGGCAAGAAGACCGTCGCTTGGGACTTCGTTTACATCCCCTCCGAGGAGTGGAAGAAGAACCTCAAGCAGGCTCTCATCGCTTATGCTGCCGACAACACCAAGTGGGACGGCGTCAAGAACGCCTTCGTCGATGGCTGGAAGACCGAGAAGGCTGCTTCCGAGTAAGCAGTTGCTGCCCAAGCTATCTGATTAGCGACAGGGGGCGGGCAGACGTAGGTTTGCCCGCCCCCTGCATATTGAAAGGACCCTTCTATGGGCAAAGCACTCAAGCGCTGGTGGCCGCTCTTTATGCTGCCCACGTGCCTGGCGTTTATGATCGGGTTCGTGATTCCCTTTATCCAGGGTTTCTATCTCTCGTTCTGCCAGTTTATTACCATCAATAACGCGCACTTTGTCGGTATCGAGAACTACGTGCGCGCGCTGTCCGATCCGCAGTTCTCCACGTCGTTCTTCTTTACGGTGGCGTTTGCCTTCCTGTCGACGGTGCTCATCAACGTGATCGCGCTGGCCATCGCGCAGGCGCTCACCCGCAAAGCGCTCAAGGGCACCAACATCTTCCGTACGATCTTCTTTATGCCTAACCTGATCGGCGGCATCGTGCTGGGCTACATTTGGCAGATTCTGATCAACTGCCTGCTCTCCAACGTGGGCGCCCAGCTCATCGCCCTTAACTCTGCTGCTGGCTTCTGGGGCCTTATCATCCTGACCCTGTGGCAGCAGGTCGGCTACATGATGATCATCTACATCGCCGGTCTGCAGTCCATCCCGTCTGACTACATCGAGGCCGCCAAGGTCGATGGCGCTACGGCATGGCAGACGTTTTGGAAGGTTAAGATCCCCAACCTGATGCCGACCATCACCATCTGCCTGTTCCTGTCCATCACCAACGGCTTTAAGCTGTTCGACCAGAACCTCGCCCTTACCGGTGGCGCCCCGGCGCACTCCACCGAGATGCTCGCCCTGAACATCTACAACACGTTCTATTCGCGTGCTGGCATCGCATGGCAGGGCATCGGTCAGGCCAAGGCAGTTATCTTCTGCATCCTGGTTGTCGCTATTTCTATGATCCAGCTTAAGGCCACGAGGTCCAAGGAGGTGCAGCAGTAATGAAACGCGATAAGGCTATCAACCGCGCGCTCTCGATCTTCTTTACGATTCTGTCGCTCGCATGGATCTACCCCGTGTTCATGATTGCGCTCAATTCCTTTAAGAAAGCGACCGCAATCAGCACCACCACGGCGTTCGATCTGCTCACGCCCGAGACGTTCAACGGCCTCGCAAACTACGTGCACGCTCTGAACGAGCAGGGCTTTGCCTCGGCGTTTATGTACTCGCTCATCATCACGGTCACGTCGGTCGTGCTGATTCTGGTGTGCTGCTCCATGTGCGCTTGGTACGTGGTGCGCGTCAACAGCAAGATCTCGAACTTCTTCTATTACCTGTTCGTCTTCTCGATGGTCGTACCGTTCCAGATGCTCATGTTCACGCTGTCCAACCTCGCGGACCGCATCGGCTTTAACACGCCGTTTAACATCTGCTTCATCTACCTTGGTTTTGGCGCGGGCCTCGCGGTCTTTATGTTCGCCGGCTTCGTCAAGAACATCCCGCTCGAGATTGAGGAAGCGGCCATGATCGACGGCTGCAACCCGGTCCAGGTGTTCTTTAAGATCGTCCTTCCCATTATGAAGCCCACCTATCTTTCGGTCGGCATCCTTGAGACCATGTGGGTCTGGAACGACTATCTGCTGCCCTACCTTACGCTCGACTCCACCAAGTACAAGACCATTCCTATCTTGATCCAGTACTTCCGTGGCGGCTATGGCCACGTCGAGCTCGGCCCCATGATGGCATGCATCATGATGGTCGTCATCCCCATCGTCATCATGTACATCTTCTGCCAGAAGTACATCATTGACGGCGTTGTGGCAGGTGCCGTCAAGGGCTGATGCCGTAACTGTTTTGCAAGTTTTGGCGGCGCCTCTCAGCGCGGCGCCGCGTATCGAAAGGTAAAGACATGGCCGAGATCGTTCTCAAACATGTTCAGAAGGTGTATCCCAACAACGAGTCAAAAAAGAAGGGCTTCTTTGGCAAAAAGAAGAAGACCGAGGAGAAGAAGCACAACCTCAAGGTTACCGAGGACGGTGTGCTCGCTGTAGAGGACTTCAACCTCACCGTTCACGACCAGGAGTTCATCGTCCTCGTTGGCCCTTCTGGCTGCGGTAAGTCCACGACGATGCGCATGGTCGCCGGCCTGGAGGATATCACCTCGGGCGACGTGCTCATCGACGGCAAGCGCGTCAACGACGTCGCTCCCAAGGACCGCGACATCGCCATGGTGTTCCAGAGCTATGCTCTGTACCCCAATATGACGGTGTACGAGAACATGGCGTTTACGCTCGAGCTCAAGAAGGTCCCCAAGGACGAGATCGACCGCAAGGTTCGCTCCGCTGCCGAGATCCTGGGTATTACCGAGTATCTTGACCGTAAGCCCAAGGCACTCTCCGGCGGCCAGCGTCAGCGTGTCGCCATCGGCCGCGCCATCGTACGTGACCCCAAGGTCTTTCTGATGGACGAGCCCCTGTCCAACCTGGATGCTAAGCTTCGTAACCAGATGCGCGCCGAGCTCATTAAGCTGCGTCATGAGATCAAGGGCACGTTCATTTATGTTACTCACGACCAGACCGAGGCTATGACCCTCGGTGACCGTATCGTGGTCATGAAGGATGGCGTCGTCCAGCAGATCGCCACCCCGCAGGAGGTCTTCAACCATCCCGCGAACATCTTCGTCGCCGGCTTTATCGGCGTGCCGCAGATGAACTTCTTCGATGCCCAGCTGGTGCGCTCGGGCAACGGCTTTACCGTCAAGACCGAGGATATGAACGTGGCGCTCGCCCCCGAGACCTGCGCTCAGCTTGCCCTCAACTGGGACGGCGGCGACGTGAAGGAGATTACGGCCGGCGTGCGTCCCGAGCAGATTCTGCTTGCCGACAAGGGCGAGGAGGGTGCGCTCCAGGGTACCGTCGAGGTGACCGAGCTCATGGGTTCGACCGAGCATGTCCACGTGACCGCTCCCGATGGCCAGTTCGTCCTGATCATTCCCGTTGTCGACCTTGAGGCCAAGGGTGCGCTCAAGGCGGGCGACCCCATCTGGTTCAAGTTCGAGAAGAACGCGACCCACCTCTTCGATAAGGTATCTGGCAAGAACCTTATCTAGGCCCGGTGCAACCAGGCCCTCCCTTTGGGCGACTGCGGCTTTGCCATCCTTTTGCCGCGGTCACATATAAGGCTCCCCTCCCGTCCACTGGGCGAGAGGGGAGCCTTTCTTTGTGTTGGGACTGTCTGACCGGTCGTTTGTCTCGATCTGTAACGGATAGGGCCGATTTCGGACGTTAGATGTTACAGATCGAGACGGTTCCGCTGAGCTAACCATTTCATCTAAATCTGTAACACCAAAGGCGAATTTCACCTGCTAGATGTTACAGATTGAGATAAACCCAAGGGGAGGAGCCGGTATGTCTCAATCTGTAACAGCTGGGACCGTTTTGGTTGAGTAGTTGTTATGGATCGAGATTGTTTGGCCGAGTCGGATCACAGGGTAACGTGCGGGCACAAAAAACGGAGCCGCGTTGCCGTGGCTCCGTTTTCAAGAGGATGGGCGATGAAACCGAATTAGCTCAGGTGCCAGATCTCGTCGTTGTACTGGGAGATCGTACGGTCGGACGAGAAGGTGCCGGCGTTGGCGATATTGATGAGCGCCTTGCGCATCCAGGCGTCCTGGTCCTCGTAGTCGGCCAGCACGCGCTCCTTGGTCTGGATGTACTCCTCAATGTCGAGCAGGGCCATAAACCAGTCCTTGCCCTTAATGTCGTCGTGCAGGCGCTGCAGGCGCTCGGCGTTGCCGGTTGCCATAAAGGCCGGGTTGGTGATGAAGTCCACCAGCAGTTTAATGCCGGGCTTGCGGTAGAGCACACCGGCGTCATAGGTGCCGTTGGCATAGAGCTGCTCGACCTGTTTGGACGAGGCACCAAAGGTATAGATGTTCTCGTCGCCCACGAGCTCGGCAATCTCCACGTTGGCACCGTCGAGCGTGCACAGGGTTAGGGCGCCGTTGAGCATGAACTTCATGTTGGAGGTGCCGCTCGCTTCCTTGGAGGCCAGGCTGATCTGCTCGGAGATATCAGCGGCGGGGATCACGCGCTCGGCGGCGGTGACGTTGTAGTTCTCGATCATGACAACCTGCAGGTAGGGAGCCACGTCGGGGTCGTTTGCAATCCACTGCGACAGCGTCAAGATCAGATGGATGATGTCCTGCGCGATAGTGTAGGCAGGCGCCGCCTTGCCGCCAAAGATGATGGTGACGGGGTGCTTAGGTCTGTTGCCGTTCTTGATATCGAGGTACTTCCAGATGATGTAGAGCGCGAGCATCTGCTGGCGCTTGTACTCGTGGATGCGCTTGACCTGGACGTCGATGATGGCGTTGGAGGGAATGGTCACGCCCTGCTCGAGCGCCATGAACTGGCGCATGATGGCCTTGGCCTCGACCTTGGTGGCGGCCAGGCGCTCAAGAACGTCCTTGTCGTCGGCGAACTTGGCGAGTTTGCTCAGATCGCCGGTGCTGCGCCAGTCGGTGCCGATTACATCGTCGAGCAGGCTGGCGAGCGCGGGGTTGGCCCCATGAATCCAGCGGCGGAAGGTGATGCCGTTGGTCTTGTTGGAGAACTTCTCGGGACAGATCTCGTAGAACGGATGAAGCTCGGTGTCCTCCAGGATCTTGGTGTGGAGGGCGGCTACGCCGTTGATGGAGAAGCCAAAGTGGATGTCCATGTGGGCCATGTGGACGGTGTCGTGCTCGTCGATGATGGCGACGCGCGGGTCATCGTGCTCGGCCTTCGCGATCTCATCGAGCTTGACGATAATGTCGGCGATGACAGGGGAGACCTTCTGCAGGCTGGCGAGCGGCCACTTCTCGAGCGCCTCGGCAAGAATCGTGTGGTTAGTGTAGGCGACCATGGAGCGTACGATGGTCACGGCCTCGTCAAACTCGATGCCATGCTCGGTGGTGAGCAAGCGAATGAGCTCGGGGATGACCATGGTGGGGTGCGTGTCGTTAATTTGGACCACGGCGTAGTCGGCCAGATCGTGCAGGTTGCTGCCGCGCTCGACGGCCTCGTCGATCAGGAGCTGGGCGGCGTTGCTCACCATGAAGTACTCCTGATAGATGCGAAGTAGGCGGCCCTGCTCGTCGGAATCGTCGGGGTAGAGGAACAAGGTGAGGTTCTTGGCGATCTCGGTCTTGTCGAAGTCGATGGAGCTGCCGGGGACCAGGCCGTCGTCGACGCTCGCCAGGTCGAACAGGCGCAGGCGGTTTTTGGTGGGCTGGCCGTAACCGGGCACATCGATGTTGACGAGCTTGGAGGTAACGGCAAAATCGCCGAACTCGACGGTGTAGGAGCGGCCATCGTCGACTAGGATGTCCTGCTCACCGAGCCACTCGTCGGGGACGGCCTTCTGCTGGTTGTCGACAAAGCGCTGACGGAACAGACCGTAGTGATAGTTGAGGCCCACGCCATCGCCGGTCAAGCCCAGCGTGGCGATGGAATCCAGGAAGCATGCGGCCAAGCGGCCCAGGCCGCCGTTGCCGAGTGACGGCTCGACCTCGAATTCCTCGATCTTGTTGAGGTCGTGGCCTGCGGCGGTGAGCTGGTCCTTAACCTCGTCGTAGATGCCGAGGTCGATCATGTTGTTGATGAGCAGCTTACCGATCAAAAATTCGGCGGAAATGTAATAGAGCTTTTTCTTGCCGTTGTTGAGCGGGCAGGTGGCGGAGCGCTCCTGCACGAGTTTGACCAGCAGCTTGTAAATGCGACGGTCGTCGAGCTGCTCGAGTGAGGTGCCAAAAGACTGCTCGGCGAGTTCCATGAGGTTAATTTGGGGCATGTTTTCTCCTGTGATGGGTTGTTTCATGTCTGCAATTCATAAGAAGCCCGCGCGAGGGGATTGGGGTGGCCTCGCGCGGGAAAAGCAAGCGCGTCCGCACGGTGGGGAGGGGTCGGGCGCGGTAGCTCCTATTGAGGAAGCTCGATTTCGGCTTCCGACGGGATGCGGAAGTAGGTCTCGGTCCAGTCGGTGAGTTTGTGCTCGAGCTCGCGGGTGATGGCGCCGTCGAGCATGCGCCAGGTCCAGTTGCCGCCCAGCGTGGCAGGGGTATTGATGCGCGCCTCGTTGCCCAAGTTGAGCAGGTCCTGCATGGTGTAGATGCACGTGTCGCTCACGCTGGCGGCGATGGTGCGATTGAGTGCATCTGCCATGGGTTCGCCGGCCTGCTGATGGGTGTACAGGGCTGCCTGCTCGCGCTGACGCGGGGTGGCCGTTCCCTCAAACCAACCGCGCGCCGTCTCGTTGTCGTGGGTGCCCACATAGGCGACGGTGTTGGCGATGTAGTTATGCGGCAGGTAGTACGAGTTGGTACCCTCAAAGGCAAACTGCAGGATCTTCATGCCGGGGAAGCCCGAGTTGTCGCGCATGTCGATGACGCCGGGGGTGAGGAAGCCCAGGTCCTCGGCGATGATGGGCAGCGTGCCGAGCTTTTCCTCGAGCGTCTTGAAGAACTTGAGGCCGGGACCCTGCGTCCACGAACCGTAGGACGAATCGGGCGAGGAGAACGGCACCTCCCAATAGGCCTCGAAGCCGCGGAAGTGATCCAGGCGGATGACGTCGTACATGTCGAGGGCGGCGCGAATGCGGCCCTCCCACCAGGAGAAGCCATCGGACTCCATGGCGTCCCAGTCGTAGATGGGGTTGCCCCAGTACTGGCCGGTGGCCGAGAACTGGTCGGGCGGCATGCCGGCGACGCTCACGGGATTGCCGGCGGCGTCGATCTTAAAGAGCTCAGGCGTCGCCCACATCTCGACGGAGTCACGCGAGACATAGATGGGCAGGTCGCCGATGATGAGAATGTCGCGCTCGTTGGCATAGGCCTTGAGGCGGCTCCACTGGCGATCGAAGAAGTACTGCGTCATCTGGTGGTAGAGCATACGCGCCGGATGGTCGGCGCAGACCTTGGCGGAAGCCTCGCCGCGGGTGCGGAGCTCCGCGGGCCACTCCCAAAACGCCTTGAGACCGCACTCCTCTTTGACGGTCATGAACTCACAGTAGGGGATGAGCCAGTCCTCGTTGGCCTGGATAAAGTCATCGAAATCGGCTGGCTTGTCGGCGGCAAAGCGCTCAGCGGCGCGGTCGAGAATCTGACGGCGGCCGCCAAAGATAGCACCGTAGTCGACATTGCTGGGGTCGGATCCCAGATACACGCCATCGATATCGCGCTGCTCAAGATACCCTGCCTCGATAAGCTCGGCAAAGTCGATAAAGTTGGGGTTGCCTGCGCGGGCCGAGAACGACTGATAGGGCGAATCGCCATAGCTGGTCGTCGTAAGGGGCAGAATCTGCCAGTAATGTTGTTTGCACGAGGCGAGAAAATCGACGAAGTCGTAGGCATTCCAGCCAAAGCCGCCGATTCCGTATGGTCCGGGCAGAGATGAGACGGGCATGAGGACGCCGCTTGCACGCTCCATGAATGCGCTCACCAACCTTCTTGTTGTGGGGTCGGCCTGCCGATGGGTGTGCAGTCCGCCTCCGATGTTCTGATCCGATACGCCTATTGTAGAACATGTTGTTTAAACATGTACAGGCAAGATAAAAAAGTTGGTCGATTTTCGGCGAATGGTTACATGCCATGAAAAAGCCCCGACCTCACAACGCGAGATCGGGGCAAGAGCGGTATGTAGGTTTTTGCTACTCGGCGTCGGCGAAGCCGTTGGGGTTGTGGCTCTGCCAGTTCCAGCTATCGCGGCACATGTCCGCGATGTCGTACTGGGCCTTCCAGCCCATCATGCGCTCGGCCTTGGAGGCGTCGCACCAGTTGGCAGCGATGTCGCCGGCGCGGCGCTCGCGGATCACGTAGGGCAGCTCCTTGCCACAAGCCTTGGAGAAGGCGGCGACGACCTCGAGTACCGAGGTGCCGGTGCCGGTGCCCAAGTTAAAGATCTCGACGCCGGTCTTGCCGTTCATCCAGTTAAGGGCGGCAACGTGACCAGAGGCCAGATCGCACACGTGGATGTAGTCGCGCACGCCGGTGCCGTCGGGGGTGGGGTAGTCGTTGCCAAAGACCTGAACGGCCTCGAGCTTGCCCACGGCGACCTGGGCGACATAGGGCACCAGGTTGTTGGGGATGCCCTTGGGGTCCTCGCCGATCAGGCCCGACGGATGAGCGCCGATGGGGTTGAAGTAACGGAGCAGCACGACGTCCCACTCGGGGTCGGCGGTGTGGACGTCCATAAGGATCTGCTCGATCATCCACTTGGTCCAACCATAGGGGTTGGTCGCGGGCTTCTTAGGATCCTCCTCGGTGACGGGCGGGTTGTCCGGGTCGCCGTAGACGGTCGAGGAGCTCGAGAAGATGATGGACTTGCAGCCATGGTTGCGCATGACGTCGATGAGCACCAGGGTGTTCTCGATGTTGTTGTGGTAGTACTCGACGGGCTTGCTCACCGACTCGCCGACGGCCTTAAAGCCGGCAAAGTGGATGACGCGGTCGATCTGATGGGTATCGAAGATCTTGTTCATCGCATCGCGGTCGAGCACGTTGGCCTCGTAGAAGGTGAGGTTCTTGGCGGCCTCGTCGCCCACGATGGTCTTGACGCGGTCGACGGCGACGGCGCTGGAGTTGGAGAGATCATCGACGATGACGACCTGGTAGCCACCCTCGAGCAACTGAACGACGGTGTGCGAGCCGATAAAACCGGCGCCACCGGTAACGAGGACGCAGGTGTCTTTGGGGTCGAGTGCTTTGGACATGTAGTCTCCTATCGAATCAGGAACACTTCTTCAGGGGAGTATAGCGCAGGCAGGGACGCCCAAATCGTGCGCTGTAGGAAAAGCAGAGGACTGTGCTAACGTACTCATCAGAAGAGCTTGCGTACGCATAACCTGATCTTTGGCATTTGCTTACGAGCCGCTGACCTTGTAGTTTCCTGCCGTTCGTGGAAATCATTGGGACGCGCCATATGTACGCTAATATGTATGAGTTGAGCGACATATAAATAAACATGTAACGGAGTACATATGTCACCAAACAGCGATTCCATCCTTTCCCAGGAGCTCTCGCGCCGCACTGCCCTCAAGGCCCTGTTCGGCGCCGCTTCTGCGGCAATTCTTTTTGGCCTGCCCGCTCGCGCCCATGCGGCGGAGGCTTCCAAAGAAACCACCGATAAACTGAATGCCGCCCAGGCCCAGCTCGACGAGGTTCAGGCCCAGCTCGACAGCATCGCAAATGAGTATGCGGCGCTGGCCAACAAGAATGCCCAGACCCTCAACGACATCGAGAATGTCCAGGGCAAGATTGACGACACGCAGGCCCAGATCGATGAAAAGAAGGCCGAGCTCAAGAAGAAGCGCAACGACCTTTCCGATCGCGTGGCCGCCAGCTACAAGTCCGGCGGCACGAACATCCTGTCTTTGCTGCTGGCCTCTGGCTCGTTTGAGGAACTCGTCGCCAACGCGCATTACGTTGAGAAGATCAACAAGAGCGACCGCGATGCCATCGAGGATATCCAGACGATTCAGGCTGAGCTCGACGCACAGAAGACCGAGCTCGAAGCACAAAAGGCCGACCTGGAAAAACTCAAGGACCAGCAGACGGCTCAGATGCAGGATATGCAGGCCAAGCAGCAAGAAGTCCAGACCGTGCTGAACGGTCTTTCCGACGACGTCAAGGAGCTCATGGCTCAGCGCGATTCCGAGATCCTCGCTGCCGCCCAGGCTGAGGAGGCTGCCAGGAAGGCCGCCGCTGCCGCTGCCGCCGCGAACAAGAACAATTCCTACTCGGGTGGTTCAAGTTCGGGTGGCGGATCGTATGCGCCCGGAACCCCGCAACAGAATGCCGGCTCGGGCAAACAGCAGGCCGTCGTCAACGCGTGCTACTCCACGCCTTCGCCGGGTCAGAACTGGTGCGCGGCGTGGGTTACCAATGTCTTCCGTAACGCCGGCGTGGGCTATTTTGGCGGCAACGCGTGTGACATGTTCAACGCCTGGTGCTATAGCTCCGACCGCTCGGCGCTGCAGGTGGGCATGATCGTGGCCGATTCCTCGCACAGCGGCACGGGTGCTCCGGGCCTTATCTACGGTCATGTGGGTATCTACGTTGGCGGCGGCATCGTTATGAGCAACGAGGGTGCCATTACGTCTAAGTCGCTCGATTCGTTTATTAGCTTCTATGGCACTGGCTCTGGCGTGCGTTGGGGCTGGCTCGGCGGTATTGCGCTGTCGTAGCTGCGGCTTGGTCCGGGACAGCCCGAGAGGCATAAGGTTGCCTGCTCGGGCAGTCCTGCTCGCACGGAGAGCACATTAAGTGCTCTCCGGCTCGTGCGGAACTCGCGATCAACCTTATGCCTCTCGGGCTGTCCCGGCCCTCTCGGGTTCGGGGCGCGGCACACCGGACTGGTTGTCTGAATTAAAGAAAGTGAAGGCCCCTTTCGGGGCCTTCTTTTTATAAAAATTCGCCTACTCGGTGGACTTCGGGTTCTAGGTCTACGTCGAACTGCTCTTTGACTTTGGCTTGGATGTCGCGGATGAGTTCGTCGACGTCGGCGGCGGTGGCGTGGTCGGCGTTGACGATAAAGCCGCAGTGCTTTTCGCTTACCTGCGCGCCGCCGACAGCATGGCCGCGCAGGCCGGCATCCATGATGAGTTTGCCGGCAAAGTGGCCCTCGGGGCGCTTGAAGGTGGAGCCGGCACTCGGCATGTCGAGCGGCTGCTTGTCCTCGCGGCGCTGGCGGTAGTCGTCCATGTCGGCCTTGATCATCGCAGCGTTGCCCGGGGCGAGGTTGAAGGTGGCTGAAAGCACGGTAAAGCCGTCGTCGGCGATGCGGCTCTTGCGATAGCCCAGATTGAGCTCATCGACATCGAACTCGATGATGTTGCCGCTGCCGCGGGTGCCGTCGTCGAGCTGGCGAGCAGGTTTGTAGACGCGCACGGACTCCAGCACATCGGCCATGCAGGCGCCGTAAGCTCCGGCGTTCATGTAGCAGGCGCCGCCGACCGATCCGGGGATGCCCGAGATGGGCTCCATGCCGGTGAGACCGGCCTCGGCTGCCGCCGCGGCGACATCGGAAAGCAAGGCGCCGGCCGCCGCCGTGACGTGCGTACCGTCGACCGTAATGTCGGAGAGGCCTTCGCCCAACGCCACGACAACGCCGCGGATACCCTTGTCGCCGACGAGCAGGTCGGAGCCGTTGCCCACGATGGTGAGTGGCAGGTCGCAGCGATAACAGGTGTCGAGCGTGGCGACGAGGCCCTGCTCGGTATCGGGCGTGACAAAGACGTCGGCCGGGCCGCCGATCTTAAACGTGGTGTGCTCGCGCATGGGCTCGCTCATCAGCACGTTGTCCTCGCCGGCAACGCCAGCAAGCGCGCACAGCAGGTCCTCGTTAAAAAGGTCGTTCTCGTGCATACGAATATCCGCCTTTTGGTGGTCGTTGTCATCAATCGATTGCAATATACCCCACCCGGACGGATTTGGTGCGCTGGCGGCGATAAAACAGCCGTCTACCGGATTGGTAAAGTGTTTATCACCGAGGTAGAGGGGCGGTCGCTATACTTTCAAGAGATTGCGCGTAAACCTGGAAGGAGCGAGATGGCCAACAAAGTCACCCTCAAGCAGATTGCCCAGGAGGTGGGGCTTTCCCCCTCGTCGGTCTCGCTTGTTCTCAATAATCGGCCCTGTCGCATCTCGGAAGAAAACCGCAAGCTCATCAAGGAGGTTGCGGCGCGCAACCACTATGTTCCTAATCAGATTGCGCGTAGTCTGGTCATGCGCGAGTCGCGCACGCTGGGCCTTATCGTCCCTAACATCGAGAGCCGCTTTTTTGCCTCGCTCGCCGGTAGCCTGGAAAAGCGCTGCCGCGAGGACGGCTATGCGCTCTTCATTACCAGCTCGGGTGGAAGTGCCGACGACGATCTGGAGCTGCTGCGCCAGCTGGTAACGCGCGGCGTTGATGGCGTCTTCCTGGTTGTGGGCGACGAGTTCTCCGACGACCGCGCCCTGCGCGAAGAAGTCAGCCACCTGCCCATCCCGGCCGTAATGGTCGACCGTGCCATTGAAGGGCTCGAGTGCGACAAGGTGATGTTCGACCACGAGATGGGCGGCTACATGGCCACCCGCTATCTGATCGAGCAAGGCCACCGCCGTATTGCCTGTCTGGTTAACGCACGCCGCTCCAATACGGGTCGCAAACGACTTGCCGGCTATGAGCGCGCACTGCGCGAGGTTGGCTTGCCTATCGACGCGCGTTTGGAGTTTGAGAGCGAGTACTACATTCCGAGTGCCTACGAGGCCTCGGAGGCTGTGCTTGCAACCGATGCCACCGCCGTGTTCGCAAGTTCGGATAACATCGCCCTCGGTTTGCTCAAGCGCCTGCACGAGATGGGGAAGAGCATTCCGGGCGATATTTCGGTCGTAAGCTATGACAACTCGGCGGCCGACGTTCTCTTTGAGCCGGCACTGACCGCGATTGAGCAGGACCCTGGTGTCCTTGCGGAGCATGCTTTTGGCTGCATGTCCAAGCGTCTTGCCGGTAGGGGCGGCAGGCGTGCCGAAGAGGTCGTTCTGGAGCCGGAGCTTATCGTTAAGGACAGCGTGCTCGAGCTTACTAAACACAACTAAACACGTTTACCAATTTGCAGAGACCGAATGTGGAGCACCTGTGACAATCAACGCCGCAGGTGAATGTTGCGTTTTGTCGTTCCGTACGATCAATACAGATGATAAAACGTTTTTTCACCGTGATAAAACGTTTTAGCAAATATACTGGTCCCAACGAATGGTTGCCGTATCGGAGGGTGACCGCGCAGCGAAGGGACATAAACAATGGCTAAAACTCTGGGAACGCCGTGGCAAAAGCTGGGCCACGAGGTACCGGCTTCCGAGCTCGAGGGCGTCGATCTGTATTGGCGTGCATCGAACTATCTGTCCGTCGGCCAGATCTACCTTCGTTCTAACCCGCTGATGCGCTCCGACTTTGTCGACGAGAAGACCGGCGAGACGCGCGACTTTGGTCGTCCGGACGTTAAGCACCGCCTGGTCGGTCACTGGGGCACCACGCCTGGCATCAACTTCCTGTTCGGTCACGTCAATCGCCTCATTGCCGACCACAACCAGAATGCCATCTTCTTGATGGGCCCGGGTCACGGTGGCCCCGCCGGCACCGCCCAGTCGCTGCTCGATGGCACCTACCGCGAGATCCGCCCCGACATCACTGATGACGAGGCCGGTCTGCAGAAGTTCTTCCGCCAGTTCTCCTACCCCGGCGGCATTCCGAGCCACTTTGCGCCCGAGACGCCCGGCTCCATCCACGAGGGCGGCGAGCTTGGCTACACGCTTAGCCACGCCTACGGTGCCGTCATGGACAATCCGAGCCTGCTGGCCGTGGCCGTGGTAGGCGACGGCGAGTCCGAGACCGGTCCGCTCGCGACCTCTTGGCAGTCCAACAAGCTCGTGAACCCGGCAACTGACGGTATCGTTCTGCCGATCCTGCACCTCAACGGCTACAAGATCGCCAACCCCACCATCCTCGCCCGCGTGTCCGACGAGGAGCTCACCAAGTTCTTCGAGGGCATGGGCTACAAGCCGCACTTCTTTGTCGCCGGCTTTGACGACGAGAGCCATGCGAGCATCCACGAACGCTTCGCCTCCCTGTTTGAGCAGGTCTTTGACGAGATTTGCGACATCAAGGCTACCGCACAGGCCCAGGCTGCCGCGGGCGAGACCGTGGTCCGCCCAGCCTACCCCATGATCGTGTTCCGCACGCCCAAGGGCTGGACTTGCCCCAAGCAGATAGACGGCAAGAAGACCGAGGACTCCTGGCGCGCCCATCAGGTGCCGCTGGCGAGCGCCAAGGACACCCACGAGCACTTCCGCGTGCTGCGCGAGTGGCTGCGCTCCTACAAGCCCGAGGAACTCTTTACGCCCGAGGGCCAGGTGCGCCCCGAGGTGACGGCCTTTATGCCGACCGGCGAGCTGCGCATTGGCGCTAACCCCAACGCGAACGGCGGCAAGGCGCGCCGCGAGCTCGAGCTGCCCGATATCCACGCCCACGAGATTCCCGTCGCCGAGAAGGGCCACGGCTGGGGCTCCACCGAGGCCGCCCGTGTCTTTGGTGAGTACACCGCCGACGTATTGGCCAAGAACATGGACGACTTCCGCATCTTTGGTCCCGATGAGACCGCGTCCAACCGCCTGCAGGCTGCCTACAAGGTGACCAAGAAGCAGTGGGATGCCGGCTTCTACGAGGACGACGCCAACGATGAGCTGCTGGCCGGCTCCGGTAAGGTTGTCGAGCAGCTGTCCGAGCACCAGTGCGAGGGCTTCCTCGAGGCCTACGTGCTCACCGGCCGCTCCGGTGTGTGGAGCTCCTACGAGAGCTTTGTCCACGTGGTCGATTCCATGGTCAACCAGCACTGCAAGTGGCTCGAGGCCACCAAGCGCGAGATTCCGTGGCGTGCGCCCATCAGCGGCCTCAACATTTTGCTGTCGAGCCATGTCTGGCGTCAGGACCACAACGGTTTCTCTCACCAGGACCCCGGCTTTATCGACCTGCTGCTCAACAAGGCCAACGATACGCATATCGTGAATGCTTACTATCCGGCCGACGCCAACATGGCGCTTGCCGTGGCCGAGCGCGTCTACCAGTCCACCGACTGCGTCAACGCCATTTTCTGTGGCAAGCAGCCCGCCCCGACTTTCCAGACGGTTGACGAGGCCTGCGCCGAGCTCGCCGAGGGCGTGGCGACGTGGGAGTGGGCATCGACCGCCGACTCGCTCGCCGAGGCCGACGTCGTGGTCGCCACGTGCGGCGACGTGCCGACGCTCGAGGCTCTGGCCGCAACCGATATGCTGCGCGAGCTGGGCGTTAAGGTATGGTTCGTCAACGTGGTGGATCTGCTCAAGATCCAGAACGTCTGCGAGAACGACCAGGCTATAAGCGACGAGCGCTGGGCTGAGCTGTTCGGCTGCGGCGAGAAGCCCGTGCTCCTTGCATTCCACGCCTATGCCGGCACGATTCGCCGCCTGATCTGGAACCGCCCCGGCCACGACGCCTTCCGCGTTCACGGCTACGAGGAGAAAGGCTCCACGACCACGCCGTTCGACATGCTGCGCCTGAACAACATGGATCGTTGGGCTTTGGCCGCCGACGTGCTGCGCATGGTCGACGCCGATAAGTTTGCCGAGCAGATTGATGAGTGGGAGGCCTTCCGCACCGAGGCCTTTGAGTTCGCGTGTGACGAGGGCTTCGATCACCCGGCCTTTACCGACTGGGTCTGGCCCGACGCTGCAGCTGCAACTGCTGCCGACGGCGCGCTTTCCGCAACGCAGATGACCGCGGGCGACAACGAGTAAGTGGGCATCCGGGACGGTCTCGCGCTGGGGCCTTGCCCGGCGGGGTGGCCTTGCTCCGGGAAGTGGGCTTCGCGAACTTCCCGGAGCAAG
>NZ_QSQK01000019.1:0-24866 GCF_003436735.1 Collinsella sp. TF12-2AT
GAGTAGCCCCGACGGTTGACAAAACTATAGGAACACCCAATGACTATCTTGATAAGCGCGGAAACATCGCCAGTTGAGCATAAGTCAGCGAAAACGCCCCCAAGCGAGCAAGGTGACGTGAAAGAGGAGGGAAGCGTACTTCGGTACGCGACCGACGATTGAACGTCAGATTGCCGCTTAGGGGCGTTTGCAGCGTCGACCGGTCCGCCGTTCGTTAGAACGGCGGAACCAAGGGCGCAGCGTCGGCCCGTTACACGGTTTGGTAAAACCGCGTAACTTACATCACCATGACGTAACGGCTACCCACGTAGTACTGCTTACCCATCAAAACCGGCTCGCCATTGGGGCCGATAAAGCCGGCACGCAGGTTGAGCAGCGGATCGTGCGGAGCAATGCCCAGCTCAGCCGCCTGCTCGGTATTGGCACGAACGGCCTCGACCGTGCGGTAGCCAACCGAGACAATCGGCGTTCCGCCAACACGCTCGACCTCGGCAAAAATCGACTTGTCCTCAAGATCGGCCGTCAACAGCTCACGGTAGGCGTCAAACGGCACAAAGACGTTTTCCTCAAAGATGGGCTCACCATCGGCCGTACGCACGCGTTTGATATGCAGTAGCAGCGCATCCTTCTGCAGACCAAAGAACTCCATCTCGTTTTGGCGCGCCGGAACGATCTGGCGATCGACCACGTGCGCACCGGCCTTCATGCCGTTGCCGGCACACAGCGCGGTAAACGTCTGCAGCGTCGAGGCATGGAACTGACGATTGATGTGCGGTGTGGAAACAAAGGTGCCGCGGCCCTGTTGCTTAACCAGGTAGCCATCGGAGCACAACTCCTCGACGGCGCGACGCACCGTAATTCGGCTCACGTCGTACTGCTCGGCAAGCTCGAGCTCGGACGGAATACGCTCCTTGGGTGCATAAACACCTTTCTCGATCGCATCTTTGATTTCGTCATAAATCTGCTGGTAAAGCGGTGCATTTTTGGGTGCAGGCATATCTAATCACTCTTATCGAAATATCGAAATAACTAATACGTATATAACGTCTAGTTTCATGTTACCTCATATTGATAAAACGATACACCCCACCTACCAAAAAGCGACAGCTTCATTTTGGTAGGTTTTATCTGGGCAAACGAAAGTCCCTCGAAAGCAACGGGGCTTTCGAGGGGCTCATGCGGAAGGGTTGCGCCGGGCCGGCAAAATGCCAATACCCTACTTGCCGTCGTCCTGCTGCAGGCTGTCCTGCTCGCTGAGGCGCGCCTGCCTGCTGGCCATGCGCGCGGGCTTGTCGGGATCGGGAACGGCCGTGGGCATAGGCTCGTCGACATGACCACCCCACCAGCCACCCACAAAGTTGAGCGTGTGGAACACGTTGATCACGGCTCCTGGATCAACGTCGCACACCAGCTTGATAATGTCCTGGCTCTCGTAGGTCGAGACAACGGCGTGCAGCAGGTACATCTTTTCGCGGCTGTATCCGCCGACGACCTCGGCGCAGCTAATGCCGTGCTGAAAATGGTTTACGTAGGCAGTCATGACCTCGTCTGCCTTACGCGTCGTGATCTGCAGCGTCACGCGATCGTAGCGACGATAGAAACTGTCGATGGTCTTGGTCGAAATAAACTGGAACACGATGGAATACGCCGCATTGTCCCAGCCAAACATAAAGCCAAAGATCGCCAGGATAGCGCAGTTAAAGCCAAAGATGACGCCCCAGATGGTCTTGCCTGTATGGTTGGAAACCCACAGCGCGATAAAGTCGGTGCCGCCGGTGGATGCGCCGGACTTAAGCGCGATGGCGGCGCCCAGGCCCGAGACCACGCCGCCAAAGATGATGAGCATGATCTTGTCGCCCAAAAACGGGGCGAAGTGAAAGATGTTGAGGAACAGCGACGAGAGCATGACCTGCATCATCGAGAAGATGACGAAGCGCTTGCTGATGCCGCTCCAGCAAAGGAGCGCCACGGGGATGTTGAGCGCGAGCATGCCGAGCGAGATGTCGATATGAACGCCGCCGAGCGAGGTGACGCGATCGAGCAGGACCGCGACGCCGGTGAGGCCGCTCGGAAGCAGGTCGGCGGGGCGAATGAACGCCTGAATCAGAAATGTCTGGAGAACGGCGGAGATGGTGACCGCCACGGCAGTAATGGCGCGGCGGACGATGGTGAGACGGCCGAGCACGAGCACGCGGTCCGTGAGCTGATCGATGGCGTTCGCCACGTAGGCTCCTTTCGAAGGCAGATGTAATTGTGGGGCATGCCGGCGATTGTAGCATGGAGCGCGAGAGGGCGCTTCAATTCACCCTCTCTCGACAACCAAAACGAGCCAGCAGCTCCCCAACCAAAGAGCCAAATTCTAAGTGAGTAGGCTTTTCGCGACCTACCAAGCACACTCAAAACAGCCACCTCTCCGACCTGCGGTTTTACTAAGGCAGATACGCTTTGTGCTCGGCATGTGCCAAAAAGTCTACTCACTTAGTCCGAGTCGAAGCCAAACGGATCTAAATTGAAGCCAAAATGAGCCAATCCACCGCAAGAGACGTGTGAATCCGCACTTCTTGCGGCGAATTGACGCTACAAAGCGGTCAGAATGTCGGCGAGGTTGTCGATGACGGCGTCGGCTCCCGTTTGGTCCAGGTTAACGCCCTCGTGCGGACGCAGTGCCAGGACGCGGGCGCCGGAGCGCTTACCGGCCTCGATGCCCAAAGGCGAGTCCTCGATAACCAGGCACTCGGCAGGCTCCACCCCCAGCGCCTCCATGGCACGCAGGTAGATCTCGGGGTCGGGCTTAAACGCACTGCACTCGTGACCGCTGATGGTGTAGTCCAGCACGTCGGCGATACCGGCAATCTCCACCAGCTCGTCAATGAGCTCGCGATAGGACGAGCTCGCGATGGCACACTTCACGCCGCGCTCGTGCAGCTTGCGCATCACCGGCTCCGTCTGCTCGTTGAGAAGCTCGGCATACGGAACGGGGTGGTCCGGGCTGTAGACCTGCTTGTACTCCACGCGCAGGCGCTCGCGCAGCTCAACATCGTCGGGCACCAGCGCCTTCCAAATGGCGGGCTCGTTAGACCCCGAAAGATCGGGGATCTCGTCAAAGTGGAAGCCCTTCTCTTCCATAAATGCCACGCGGCGACGGTTGTAGAACCACTCGGTATCGACCAGCACGCCGTCCATGTCAAACAGCACTGCCTTGATCATACGCATCTCCTCCCACCTGCCAAAAAGGGACAGGTTTATTTTGGTAGGTTTTATCTGGGGTTTTGCGACACGACAGACACGCCCTCCCCAGAGCAAAAAAGGGGACGGGGCGCAAACCCCATCCCCTCTCAATCAACCCGTAAGGTCTACTTACTTGTGATTAGTAGGAAAGCTTCCACATGTAGCGACGCATGGTCAGCGGGTGCTGACGGGCCTCGGCGATCTGGTTGCCGTACTCACGCATAACGGCGAGGTGCAGCAGCGGGTTGAAGTAGGTGATGACGCTCGCGGGCACGGCGTCAGCCAGGCCGTAGTCCTTGGAGTCGATCAGAGCGACCTTGGCGCCCATGCGCTCAAGGAAGGTGAGGGCGCGGGCGTCCATCGGACGGGTAGCGCCATCGGACATGAAGAAGACGTAGGGCTTACCCTCGGTGGAAACCTCGAACGGGCCGTGGAAGTACTCGCCGGTGTTGTAGGCGGCGGCGTCGATCCACTGCATCTCGGTGAACAGGAAGGCGGCGTGAGAGTAAGCCATCTTCTCGGAGGCACCGGAGGCCATGAAGTAGATCATCTTGTCGTCCTTGAAGTCCTCGGCGAACTTCTTGGCGAGCTTCTTGCAGTGCTGAGCGGCGTTCTCGCAGAGATCGAAGACGTTGGTGAGGCCGGTGATCATGTCCTCGTAGTGGTCATAGCCCTCGGTCTGCTGAAGGATCTCGAGAGCAAGAGCGATGGCGTAGCCGGGCTTCTCGCACTTGGCAGCGTAGTTGGCGTGGAAGCCGTGAACGATGACGTGGTCGGCGTCGACGGTCAGAGCGGAGCCAGCCTTGTTGGTGAGGGAGACGACCGGGCAGTTGTGCTTCTTGGCGGTCTTGTTGGCCTCGACGGTCTCGGGCGTGGAGCCACCGAGGGAGCAGGTGATCACGAAGGTGTGCTCGTTGACCCAGGAAGGCGTGTCGTAGTTGAACTCGTTAGCGGTGAAGATCTGAACGTTCAGCTTGTCCGTGTTGTTGGCCAGGAAGTACTTGGCGGGGTAAAGGTCGGACATGGAAGCGCCGCAGCCGACGAAGGCGACGCTGTGGATCTCGTGGTTGGACAGGACGTCAGCGACGATCTGCTTAGGGAGGTTAAGGTCGATCTCGTACATCTGACACATTCCTTTCGATTTTTGCGGCGCCACATTGCCGGGCGCTCGCAGGGTTACCGTGATTTGGACCGAGTCGCCGGCCCGTTGAGGATGTGACAAAGGAACTGTCCCTTTGACACATTTAGGGATGGAAGCCTGCCTGGGGTATGGGATGCCAGGCAGGCCCCCGGGGGAAAGCGATTAGGCGCTTGGTCGCGACTAGGCCAGGATGCCGGCCGCGGAGAGGGCGATGCCGCCCACGATGGCGATCACGAGAAGCCAACCGGTGTTGACGTTCTTCTTGATGAGCCAGTACATAAGGCCAGTGAGGCCAAGGGAAATCATCTGGGGCATCATGCCGTCCAGGATGTCCTGGATCACGACGGTGCCCTCAGCGAACTGCAGCGGGGTGGTGGCGCCGATCAGCGTAGCGATCATGCCGCCCACGGACATAAGACCCACGATGCCGCAGACATACATGAGCTTCTCCATGAGGTCGCCGCCCTGAAGCTTGCTCAGGTACTCGTGTCCGCCCTGATAGCCCATCTTGGCTGCGAACCAAGTGATCAGCACAGAGGGGACGATGGAGATGAGCATAGCCAGGATCGGGCCCATGATGGAGCCCTGCTGAGCCAGCTGAACGCCCAGGCCAAAGGCGATAACGCGGATGGTGCCCTGGAAGAAGGAGTCACCGATGCCGGAAAGCGGACCCATGAGGGAGGTCTTGACCGCGTTGATCGAATCGGGATCGAAGTTCTCGGGATCCTTGGCGTACTCCTCCTCCATGGAGGCGGAGAGGCCCAGGATGAAAGCGCTCGTCTGCGGGGTGCAGTTGTAGAACGCCATGTGACGGTGGTAAGCCTCTTTCTTAGCAGCGAGCTGCCTGGGGTCGGACTCATCCGGATAGAGGCGATCGAGCGTGGGAACCATGCCGTAGAGGAAGCCCATGTTCATCTGACGCTCGTAGTTCCAAGAGGCCTGGATGGCCCAGGAGCGCCAGAAGAACTGGCTGACCTTCTTGTTCAGGGACACGTCCTTGGTTGCGGTTGCCATAGTGTGTTCCTCCTTAGTCTTCGTCGTCTTCGAGCGGATCGTAGTCGGAATCGACACCGGCGGCTGCATGGGAACCGTTGAACTTGAAGCCCATGAAGACGACAGCCAGGCACACACCGATCAGAGCGACCGCGATGACGGACAGGTTGAGGTAAGCGGCGAGCAGGAAACCGATGAACAGGAACGGAGTCATACCCTTCTTGATCATCATGGTGAGCAGCAGGGCCAAGCCGTAGGCGGTCATGATCTTGGTCGAAACGTTAAGACCAGTGGACAGCCACTCGGGAACCATGTTGACGATGGCCTGAACCAGGTCGGTGCCAACAAAGACGGCGAGGAAGATCGGCAGGAAGTACATGACGGCGTACAGACCGGAGCCGGCGCAGATGTGCATACGGTAGGCGGTCTTGAACTTTCCGTTATCGATCGCGTTATCTGCCACATGGGTGAGGGCGGCGATGATGGAACGGAACACGATGCCGAGGAGCTGACCCAGGACGGCGACCGGGATGGCGATCGTCATGGCGGTCTCGGCGGAAGCATCGGTCAGGCATGCGAAGGCAGCGGCCACGATGCCGCCCAGGACCATATCGGGCGGAACGGCGGCGCCGACCTGCACCAGGCCCATGGACACGAGCTCGACGGCGGCACCGACGGCAAGGCCGGTGGGCACATCGCCCAGCAGCAGACCGACGAGCGTAGCGCCAACGAGGGGCTGCTCGAAGTTAAGACGACCGAGCAGGCGGGAGTCCCACATGCAGAACACGCCGACGAGGCCGACGAGCACCGCACTGATGAACGTATTCATACCCTTCTCCTTTCAGTCAGGCAAAAGCCTGGTTGATTACAGCTTGGCGTCGATGTCGACGCTCTGATACGTAGGGGTCTGCTGGACATAGAGCTTGATGCCCATGTCGAGCAGCTGGTTGACGTCGGCCTTCTGGGTGGCGTCGAGGAAGACGGAGCTGTCCTTGCCGCCAATCTGATCGGCACCGTCGTGGTTGGCGGTGGCGCCCAGGTTGATGGCGTCGAGCTTGTAGCCCTGGCAGAACTGCAGCATCTCGGCCGTGTTGCCAAAGACGAACATGACGCGCTCACCGAGGGTGTTGAGCTTGTCCATCTTGGCGAGGGCACGCTCGACGGTGAAGACGTTCAGGCGCACGCCCTGGGGCTTGGCCAGCTTAAGAGCGCCCTTCTTGATGTCATCGTTGGCGGCAGCGTTGTCGACGACGATGATGCGCTCGGCCTGAACCTTGGTGGTCCAGGTAAAGACGACCTGGCCGTGCAGCAGACGGTAGTCAAGACGTGCGAGGACGATCTTGGCGGGACCGGAGCTGTGACGGGAT
Organism: Collinsella sp. TF12-2AT; assembly: GCF_003436735.1. Lineage (NCBI taxonomy): Bacteria > Bacillati > Actinomycetota > Coriobacteriia > Coriobacteriales > Coriobacteriaceae > Collinsella > Collinsella sp. TF12-2AT. The sequence continues at coordinate 6,730 of NZ_QSQK01000019.1, forward strand.
GCCTTGGCCTTCTTGGCGGGAGCCGCGGCGGCCTCGACCGGTGCGTTGGGGTTGGTCAGACCGGTGCGGGCCTCGTTGATGAGGGCTGCGAGCTCGGCACCCTTGACGGGGACGGGGCTCATAGCAAGCGTGAGCGCCAGCGGGATGTTGAAACCGCTGACAACCGTGAACTTCGTGCCGTTCTTGGAAAGCTCGACCATGTTGTTGTTGACCGAGCTGCCGAGCATATCGGTCAGCACATAGACGGTGTCGTCCGCGTTGAACGTGGCGATCATGGCGTCCACCTTATTGGTGATGGGCTCCTTGTCGTCACGAGCAAGCGACACGACGTGGACGTTCGACACGTCGCCGAGAACCATCTCGAGCGTGTCTTTGGCGCCTGCGGCCAGGCCGCCATGAGATGCGAGAATGATCTGATTCATCTTGCCTCCTCCTTTTCGTTATGGTCATTATAACGTCTTATACGTTGCGGATATTGCTAATTAGTATAAAGACCGTTCGCGGGTGAAAAACGACCGTTGACGGGTTTAACGCAATCGAAACGATGGTCTTGGGTAGGTCGGCGCTGGCTAGGCACCGCCCGGCCAAACGCCGGGCGCTACCTGCTCAAACACTCCGCCAATCCCCTATCGCACGAAGTACCAGGGGCTTTCCTGCACGGTGGGCTCCAGCGTAATGCCCGTGCGCTCGCGGAACAGATCCATGTCCTGCGATTTCTCCGTCCACCACGCGTTGGGCTTAAAGGTCATGCTCTCAATGACATGACCGACAAACACACTGTTGCGCAGCTTGGAGAAGTCGGTGTTCATAATCAGGATGGACGCGAGCACCAGCACGATGCCCAGGACTTTGATCGCGCCGGCGGGCTCGGCATAGACACCAATGCCCACCAGTACGGTGACGACCGTCTCGAATGACATTACGACGGGAACTTTCGACGTCTCGAGCCCCATGGATAGACCCTGCATATATAAGATATAAGCCACGGCCGTGGGGATGAGTCCAAAGCCAAGGAACAGCAGCAGCAGCTGTGGCGACATTGCCGCGGCGACATCCGGCCACGGAGCCGCGATAGCCGCCATAACCACACCGCCAAAAACAAAGCCCCAAAACGTGACAGCCAGCGGGTGGACCGTCTTGGTTGCTATTCGGCTAAACACCGCGAGCGACGCACCACAAAGGCCTGCAATCACGCCCGACGTGACGCCCCAAACCGAAAAATGAAAACCGGAAAGGTCGCCATTAGTCACTGCAAGCACGCAGCCTACGATGTTAAAGACAATGGCAACGAGCTTGTTGGGGGTCACGTCCTCGCGATAAAGCACGCGGCCGAGCATGACGCCAAACACCGGCGAGGTGTAGAGCAGCACCGAGGCCGTGGACATGCCCACCTCGCCCATGCACTCGTAATAGCAGGTGTTGGCGGCGGCCAAACCGACGATACCGACAAGCGCGCAGGGAACAAGCTCTTTAGGGCTTGCCTTGAACAGGGCCAGCGGGCCCTGAGCCACGGTAGACCCCTCGCCCGGACGGCAGCCCATAAACATCAGGACCGGCGCCAAGATAAGCGCTCCGACCAACAAGCGAAAGGCAGCCATGCTCTGGGACGAAACGCCCATGGCCGAGATGCCGTTTACAAAGATTCCGATGCTGCCCCACATAAGCGCGGCGATCAGCACCAGCACATAGCCCAGATTGCTCCTCTTCAACGCAGCCTCCTCGGTATTGTTTCCAATATGTTTCATACTACGTTATAGTCGTTATATACATTTTTCAAGGCACAAATCGGCGAACGGGAAATCTCTCGACACAAGGAGTGTCCCCAACTGCCAGCACAAAAGGAACGTCCCTAACTGCCGGCAGAAAGGGAACGTCCCCAAGTGCCGCTCTAGCAGTTGCGGTGAAATAGTTCTCAAACAGAGGCTTCACGCTCCCAAACAGGAACTATTCCACCGCAACTTATGAGGACATCGAGTTGTTAGGCCGCTCTATCCCCTAGTAGTCCAGCTTCCACATGTAGCGGCGCGTCATGTAGTCCTTGTGGGTGACGGCAGAGAGCGCGCGCATGTACACGTTGTTGAGGATCGGGGCAAAGATCAGGTGGTTGAAGTACTCGCTCACGCTATCCTTGATGTCGTTGAGGCCGAGCTCCTTGGCGTCGAGCTGATAGACGCGCTCGCCACCGTACTGGTTGACGAAGCGGATGCCGCGCTCGTCGTTGCAGCGGCTGCGGCCGACGCTGATGAGCTGGAACAGCGAGGTGCGCTTGTCCAGGATCTCGAAGGGGCCGTGGAAGAAGTCGCAGGTGTTGATGGTGCAGGAGTCGATCTGCAGCATCTCCTGCACGTTGCAGATGCTAAAGACGTAGGCGGCACCAAAGAGCGGGCCCTGGGCCATGACGTTGATGCAGGGCTTGTCGGCGTTCTGCTCGGCCCACTTGGCAGCGAGCGGACGGGTGTACTCGACGGCCTTGCGATAGATGGGATCGATCAGGTCGAAGGCGGCCATGGCGGTCTCGTACTCGGCATAGCCCTCGGTCTGCTGCGTGAGCTCCATGGCGATCATGGTCACGACGGCGGAGTTGGTACGGCCCATGCAGGACTCGTCGACGGCCAGGCTGTCGTACTGGATCTTGTAGTCGCAGACCTCGGTGAGGCCGGACTCGTCAACATAGATGGCGATGGTGCTGGCGCCGTGGTCCTTGGCGACCTGGGCGGCGACGATGGTCTCCTTGGTGCCGCGCATGGACACGACGACGGCCAGGGTGTTCTCGTTGACGTAGGCCGGGGTGGCGTGCACGAACTCGTTGCTGGTGTAGCTGGAGCTCACGACCTGCGTGGCCTCGTGCTCCATAAAGTACTGGGCAGGATAGTTGCCGCCGTTGGATCCGCCGGCGCCGATCCACACGACGCGCTTGACGCCGCCCTTGTCTGCCTTGTCAGCCAAAACCTGGGAGACGACGTCCTTAACCTGTTCCTGAGTAGTCATCGTGCATCAGCCTTTCTTCTCGTTTGATGCTCTCGATGGCATACAAGTTACATACACGTTTTGGTTATGTCGACTAGTTGTATGCTATATTTGTCTTAGAAATTTTGCTGGTAAAGTTTTCGGCAATCCATTACCAGCGATTTTGTTGTCATGTTGGATACATGCTTGGTTCTGTAAGCATACAAGTTAGATACAGGTTGTTCGCATGAGCACTTCGTCGAAAAAGAACTTGACCCAATACGAGCGTCTGGCGGCAACGCTTCGCGACCGCATTGCCGCCGGCACCTACGCCCGCGGAGATAAACTGCCGTCCGAGATGGAACTCATGGACGAATCGGGCCTGTCGCGCAGCACCGTGCGCCATGCCCTTAAGGTGCTTGTTGACGAGGGCCTGATTCGAACCGAGCGCGGGCGCGGCGCCTTTGTGGCCGACACACCGGCGCTCCACGAGAACAACCTGGTGTTTTCGAGCTATACCAAGCAGGTCGAAGGCCAGGGCATGAAGCCCACCACGCGCACGGTGGACTCGGGCTTTGCCAAGGCCGCCGGCGACGTGACCAAGTTTTTCGATGCCGCCGTGGGCAGCAAACTCGTCAAGCTCGTCCGCCTGCGCTATCTGGACGAAGCACCGCTGTGCCTGGAGACCACCTATCTGCCGCCAAGCTTTGAGGCGCTCATCGATCGCGATATCAACGGATCGCTCTACGCCACGCTGCGCCAGGAGTTCCATCGCGCGCCGGCGCAGGGGCACAAGACCTTCGAGGTGTGCTATGCCTCGCAAAACGAGGCGTTTTTGCTCAATGTGGAGCGCGGGCAGGCGCTGATCCTAATCACCGACTACGTCTACGACACCGACGGCCGCCCGCTCCATATCTCCAAGCGTATCCAGCGCACCGACCGCGCCAAATACACCGAGCCCATCGGCTAACCTGCCAAAATAAACCTGTCCCTAAATGGTAGGTCTGGGGAGGTCGGGGAACCAGGTTGGTTTGGGTTGGTTGGGCGTGCGCTCGGCTAGGACCAACTCCATCCAGCACATGTCGTACCAGCGGCCGAACTTTTGGGCGCAGCGGTCGAAGGCGCCCACCAGGCGGTAGCCCATATGGGCATGGAAATCCTGGCTGTTGTGCGTCAGGTATTCGTCGTCCTTATCGTGCGGCACGGCAATGAGCGCGCACATGTTGGTGATGCCCATCGCGACCAGGCATTGCTTGAGCGCGTCGTGCAGCTTGCGACCCAGCCCGCCATGGCGCACATCGCGTGCCAGGTAGATCGACGTCTCGACCGACCAGTCGTATGCCTCGCGGCTGTTAAGCGGACTCACGTAGGCATAGCCTACCGGACGCCCGTCCAACTCCATCACCAGATACGGATAGCGCTTGAGCGTACGCTCAATACGCCCGGCGAACTCCTCAACGCTCGGCACCTCGTATTCGCAGGTAATCGCCGTCTGGCGCACATACGGCTCATAGATGGCAAGCAACGCCGGCGCATCATCGGGCGTCGCCAGGCGAATCGTCGGCTCGGACATCTCGGTCATACAACCCTTCTCCCCAAAAGCAAAGGCCGCCCTGCGCCAAGCTCAGGCGCAGGGCGGCCCCTTGTCATTACATCAGACTACAGGACAGCCGCCAGCGCGTCGATGTCCTCCTGCGTCGTGGCCCAGCTGGTGCAAAAGCGCACCACCGTGTGGGTATCGTCGTACTTTTCCCAGTACTCGATCGCCGCATGCTCGCGAATGCGGGCCATGTCCTCGTTGGGCAAAATCACGAACTGCTGGTTTGTGGGCGTCTCCAAAAAGAACTGGTAGCCGCGCTCGTGCAGCACACGACGCAGCGCCTGGGCCGTCTGAATCGCCTGTCGACCAATCTCAAAATACAGGCCATCGGTAAAGAGCGCCTCAAACTGCACGCCCGTCAGGCGGCCCTTGGCGAGCAGTGCGCCATGCTGCTTAATACGCGGAATGGGATGCGCCGGAGCGTGCATGCCGCAGAACACCACAGCCTCGCCGCAAAGCGCGCCGCACTTGGTGCCGCCGATATAGAACACGTCGCACAGCTGCGCCAGCTCGGGCAGGGTAATGTCGCACTCATCGGCCGCCAGTGCATAGGCCAGACGAGCACCGTCCACAAACAGCGGAATCTCGCGCTTCTGGCACACCGCGTGAATCGCCGCGAGCTCGGCCTTGGAGTACAGCGTGCCGTACTCGGTCGATAGACTCACGTACACGGCGCCCGGGAACACCGTGTGCTCGTAGCTCTCGTTTTCGTAGAACACCTGGATATAGTTCTCGAGATCCTCGGCGTGCATCTTGCCCTCGTAGCCGGGGATGGTGAGCACCTTGTGGCCGCCAAACTCGATGGCGCCCGCCTCGTGGCAAGCGACATGGCCGGTCTCGGCGGCAACGACGCCCTCGTAGGGCGCGAGCAGCATGTCAATCACCGTCGCGTTGGCCTGCGTGCCGCCCACCAGCAAGAACACGTCGGCATCGGGGGCCTGACAGGCCTCGCGAATCAGCTGCTTGGCACGCTCGGTGTGCGCATCGGTACCGTAGCCGGGCTGCGGCTCCATGTTGGTATCGACGAGCGCCTGCAGCACTGCCGGATGAGCACCGTGGGAATAGTCGTTGTTGAACGCGAGCATGGCAATCCTCTCTAGCCGGGCATGGGCCCGATGATTCAAACGCAGCTATTGTACGCCGCCCGGATAGGCAATGCGCGCGGCAAGACACTCAAGTGCCAGCACCAGGGCAAAGCCGCAGCTCACATCAGTCAAAAAGTGCGCACCGATCACAATGCGACCAAAGGCGACGAGCGCCGCAACCACAGCCGCCACCCAAAAGACCACACGACGGCGCGACGGTTTTTCCTTAAAGGCCGCCGCGGGAAGCCCGGCGAGCATAAGGCCGATCGCCGCGTGCGCCGTGTGTCCGCTCGCAAACGACTTGAAACCGTCCTTGATCACGCCGGCGGCGATATATGACCACTTGTCGGGGTTACCGATCACCCACCACGGCTGAAAATCGAGCCCCTGCGTCACCTCAATCACGCGCATGCGCGGGCGCGACCACAGCGGCTTGACGATCACGTTGAGGATAATGGCCTGGGCGACCCACACGGCAAGCACCATCAACGCCCAACGCGTGAGCTCTTTGGGATCGGTATCGCGCGTAAGGCGATAGACGACAAGGTTGGCAGCGATGACCAGCACAAACGTCAGCACCAACTGGACAGCGATGAGTTTGCCGCCAACCTTCAGGGACGAGACGATCTCGTAGCCGGCCAGGCCAACGTTGACGAGGATGCCGAGCACGGCGAGCCATTTGCTCCCCCTGGAGTCGGGACGCACCGCGCGCACGAGCATAACGCCCGCGACGCTCGCCGTCAGCTCAAACGGCAGCTCGCCGGCGGCCTCGATAAAGCGGCCGTACATGCTGCCGATGTTGAACAGCGCGCTCGAGATCTGATAATCGAAAAAGCTGCCCACGCCCAGACAAAGGCATAGGACAACCGCAATGGCAGCGGCGTCTTTCTTGTAGATGTACCCGAACATGCTTTCCTTTCCATCGGGCGAAGGGTCGACCCGCAACGTGGCGGGACAAAGCTATCAGTAGTTTTGTCCCAGGGTCGCTTGCGTTGACAGGCTCGATGCGACTATCGCACCTGGGACAAAAACTACTGATAACTTTGTCCCACCGACTTACTTGTTAGTCATCGTCAGTAGCACCCAGCTGCTGCAGCAGCATGAGCGCCGCGGCCACGGGGCCGGTGCCGTCGTTGGCGTCGAGACCGCGGCCCAGGCCGCTGCCCGCACCGGCGCCCGCCTTGTAAGGCACCGACAGCTTGCGGCTCTTGGGGAAGTTCACCGCGCCATAGCGATTCTTGAACTCAAAGGCCACCTTCTTGGGCACGTCGACGCCCAAAAACGTGATGCGCCCGCCGCTGAGCGTGACGCTCTCGAGCCCCAAGCGCTCGCCGCGGATACGGATACGCGCGCGGTTGAACAGATTGAGTCCCGCCAACGGCAGCTCGCCATGCGCGGCCTCGGTCTCTTCCTGTACCTCGTCGATGCTCTCCAGGTCCTCGGCCGCCGCGAGCTTGCGGTACACGAGCACGCGCTGGTCCACCGCCGGCAGGTACTCCTCGGACAAGAAGTAATCGGCCGGCAGGTTAATGCCCACGCTCGCCGCCTCCACGCCGGCATCGTCGTCACCGCGCGCCTCGGCCACGGCCTGACCCAGCATCTGCGTAAACAGGTCAAAGCCCACGCTCGATAGGTTACCGTGCTGTTCGGCACCCATGAGCGAGCCGGCGCCGCGAATCTCCAGGTCGCGCATGGCGATGCGCATGCCGCTGCCCAGGTCCTGGAACTCGGAAAGTGCAGTCAGGCGCGCCGTTGCCTCCTCGGTGAGCGGCAGCTCGCCCGGGAACATAAAGTATGCGTAGGCCTGCGTGGCCGAGCGGCCCACACGGCCCTTGAGCTGGTAGAGCTGTGCTAGGCCCAGGCGCTGCGAATCCTCGATGATGAGCGTGTTGGCGCACGCGTTGTCGATACCGCTCTCCACGATGGTCGTGGCAATGAGCACGTCGATCTTTTTGGTCGCAAACTCGATCATCACGTCCTCGACCTCGCGCGGGCTCATCTTGCCGTGCGCCACGCCCACGCGCGCCTCGGGCGCGGCCTCGTGCACGCGCGCCACGGCGTCGTCGATGGTCTTGACGCGGTTGGACACGTAGTACACCTGGCCGCCGCGACCCACCTCCAGGCGAATCGCCGCGCTCACCACGTCGGGGTCGTACTCCCCCACGTGCACAATCACGGGACGGCGCCCGGTCGGCGGCGTGGTGATCAGGCTCATGTCGCGCACGCCGCTCGTGGCCATCTGCATGGTACGCGGGATGGGCGTGGCCGAAAGCGTGAGCACGTCGATCTGCTCGCGCAGGTTCTTGAGCTGCTCCTTGTGCTGCACACCAAAGCGCTGTTCCTCGTCGATGATCACCAGGCCCAGGTTCTTGGGGTTCACGTCGGCCGAAAGCAGACGGTGTGTGCCGATCAGCACATCGATCGTGCCCTCGGCAAACGCCTTGAGCGCGCGCTTTTGCTGCGCCGGCGTGCGAAAGCGGCTGAGCACCTCGACCTCAAGGCCAAACGGGGCAAAGCGTTCAAAGAACGTCTCGTAGTGCTGCTGGGCAAGAATAGTCGTGGGGCAGAGTACCATGACCTGGCGGCCGGAGTCCACGCACTTAAACGCTGCGCGCAGGGCGACCTCGGTCTTGCCAAAGCCCACGTCGCCGCACAGCAGGCGGTCCATGGGCTTGGGTGCCTCCATGTCCGCCTTAATGTCGGCAATAGCCTCCAGCTGGTCGCGCGTCTCGTCGTAGGGGAAGCTCTCCTCCATCTCAATCTGCTCGGGCGTATCGGGCGGACAGGCGATACCGGTAATCGAAGAGCGGCGCGTATACAGGTCGACCAGGTCAAACGCCAGCTTTTTGGCATTCTTGCGCGCCTTGTTGGTGGCACGCGTCCAGTCGGCGGTGTTGAGCCTGGTCAAGCGCGGTTTATCGCCGTCGGGGCCAACATAGCGCGTGATGCGGTCGACCTGCTCGAGCGGCACATAGAGTTTGTCGCCGTCGGCGTATTCCAGCAAGAAGTAGTCGCGCTCCTTGCCGCCCACTTCCTGGCGCGCGATCTCGCTAAAGAGCGCGATGCCATGCGTTGCGTGCACCACGTAGTCGCCCGGCTTAAAGGGGAAGGTGATCTGCGTAATGTCGACCTTGCGGCGGCTGCGCGCGCGGTTGGCGTCCATGCGGGCGTTGAGGTCGGCGATCGAGAACACGGCCAGATTGGCATCGGGCACCACCACGCCCTGCGGTAGAGCGGCATCCACAAAGGTCACGCGTCCGCGCGAGATGGTGGGCACGGCGGCACCAGCGGCAGCCTGGGCCGCGCCCGCCTCGAGCGAGCGGGCGTTGAGCGCGTCGGCATGGCGCTCGCGAATCGAAGCATGGGCCGCCTGACGAGCAGCACGGTCGTCAGAATCCGCCGCCGCCACGCGCACGCGGTCGCCGATAACGCCGGCGTTTTCGGGGGCGGCCGTCAGCGACTCCTCAAAGGTGATGCCCTCGTCGCCAAAGGTGAGCTCCATCGACTCGCGCGCACCGCGGTCGGGAATGGCAAACACGCAGGCATAGCGCTTGCCCACGACCTCCTGAATGCGCGTCATAAAGCGATTGTCCGAGCCCGCAATGGCCGGCTGCTCAATCTTGAGCTCGGCTGTAACCGCACCGCCGGCACGAATCAGGCTCACGTAGTTCAGGCGCTGCTGAGCACCAAAGTCGAGCTGTTGGGCACGCACGTACAGGCCGTCCAGACGGTCAATCCCCGCCTCGCCGGCACGGGCCTCGATATCCTCGTAGGCGCGCAGGCAGTCATCGAACAGCGAGCGCGGCTCGGACAGGACCACAAGCGCCTTGCCGCTCACGTGCGCCAACGGGCTCACGGTCTGGCCGTACATCACCGGCAAAAAGCGGTCGAGCTCGGGCGTGACGATGCGCGCGTCCACCATCTCGAGCAGCGCCGCCAGCTTGCTATCGCTCTGGCTGGCGCGATAGAGCGCCACATGCATGTTGTGGACGGCCTCGTCGGTGAGCGCCAGCTCGCGGCACGGGAAGATCTCGATGCTGTCCTCGTTGCCGATGGTTTGACCCGTAGAGCTCACCATGCGGCGGATGCGGTCGATCTCGTCGCCAAAGAACTCAATGCGCACGGGTGCTTTTTCCTGCGCGGGGAACACCTCGACGGTATCGCCGTGTACACGGAACAGGCCGGGCGCGTCGGCGGCACCTGCATTGGTGTAGCCCATGCCCACCAGGCGCTGCGGCACCTCGTCGAAGGGAATCTCCTCGCCCACCGCAAAGGTGGTGGACTCCCAATAGCGGCTCTCGACCGGCGGCACGCAACGCAGTAGCGCGCGGGCCGAGGCGACCATGATGCAGTTATCGCCGCGCACGATGCGCCCTAAAGCCTCGCAGCGTTGGGCCACCACGGCGTCGTCGGGCGCCTGCTCACGCCATGGATAGTCTTTGCGCTCGGGAAAGCGGCACACATGCGCCAGACCCACATAGGCGGCCAGGCTGCGCGCGGCGCGATCGGCCGCGTCCTCGCCGCTCACGATGTAGACCGTGGGACGCGGACGGCGCGCAAACTGAGCTGCCGCCATGAGCGTGCGGCCCGACTGCGACACGGCCAGCGTCACGTCCTCGCCGGCATCGAGTCCGGCCTCGACGGTCTGCAGTGCCTCGGCAGTGTAGAGCTGCGCGGCTATACGGTGAATGAGCATGTGGTCCTCCGGCATCGCAACGCCAAAAGCCCGCCGGGGCAGGCTCGGCGGGTCGTACATCAAAACTATTGTTTGTCATGGTAACGCATGGGGCGGACGCGCCGGCGCGCACCGGGCAGCTACCCCAAAACGCGCACGCTGGGGCACAAATCTGCCAGCGGACACTCGTCACACTTGGGTTTGCGGGCGTCGCAGATCTCGCGGCCAAAGGTGATCCACTGATGGTTGACCGACTCCCAATACTCGTGCGGCAAAATCTTGAGCAGATCCTGCTCGGTCTTGAGCGGTTCCTTGGCATGCGTCTTGGGACTCAGCATCAGGCGGTGCGCAATGCGGTTGACGTGCGTGTCCACCGCAATACCCTCCACGATGCCATACCCCACGTTGAGCACGATGTTCGCCGTCTTGCGTCCCACGCCCGGCAGCTTCACGAGTTCCTTCATGTCGGCCGGCACCTCGCCGTCATAGTCGGCGACGATCATCTGCGCGGCCTCGACGGCATGCTTGGCTTTGCTCTTGTAGAAGCCGAGCGACTTGATGGTGTCTGCCACGTCAGCTACGCTCGCCCCGGCCATGGCCTCGGGCGTGGGCCACTGGGCAAACAGCCGCGGCGTCACCTTGTTGACCTGCGCATCGGTCGTTTGCGCCGAAAGCAGCACCGCGATCAGCAGGCGGAAGGGATTCTCGTGGTCCAAAAAGCACTCGACCGGGCCATAGCGACGGTTGAGGCGCTCACACACCTCGATAGCGCGCTCGCGCTTGGCGGCATTGGTCTCGCGTGGCATAACGACTCCTCGGCTCAACGGCACAATAAACTTATGGGCACAATTGTCCCACGTCCGAGACGTTTACGCCTCCAAGAATGCGCCGGTCTGACGGCTCCACAGGCTCGCGTACTCGCCACCCGCCTCGACGAGCTGCACATGCGTGCCGTCCTCGACGATCTCGCCATCCGCCAGTACCACGATGCGGTCGAGCGCCGCCACGGTGGACAGGCGATGCGCCACCACAATGGAGGTGCGGCCGCGCATCAGGTTCTCGAGAGCTTCCTGCACCAACGCCTCGGACTCGCTATCGAGGGCAGACGTCGCCTCGTCGAGTACCAGAATCGGCGCGTCGGTGAGGATGGCACGGGCAATGGCCACGCGCTGGCGCTGGCCGCCCGAAAGCTTGACGCCGCGCTCGCCCACCATGGTGTCAAAGCCATGGGGTAGGCGGTCGATAAACTCCAGGGCATTGGCCAGGCGCGCCGCCTCGCGAATTTGCTCGTCGGTGGCGTCGGGGCGGCCGTAGGCGATATTCTCGCGAATGGAGCGGTGGAACAGCAGCGCCTCCTGCGGCACGTAGGCAACCTGGCGGCGCAGGCTCTGCTGCGTGCAGCGCGAGACATCCTGACCGTCCACGAGTACGCGGCCGCCCTGAACATCGTCCAGGCGCAGCAGCAGCTTGGTGAGCGTCGTCTTGCCCGAGCCCGATTTACCCACCAGGCCCACGCGCTGGCCCGCCGGCACATGGAGCGTCAGGTCGTCGAACACGCTATCGCCCGCCGCGGCGTCACGGTATGCAAAGCTCAAGTGCTCAAAATCGATCGCGCCCTCGGTCACTTTGAGCTCGGGAGCATGCTCGTCGTCCGCCACCAGGCGCGGCTCGTCCAGCACGCGCGTCATCTCGGCGGCGTCACCCAGCGCGCGGTTAATGCGCTGCATCATGGAACTCACGTAGTTCAGACGCATGGTGAGGTTATACGTGTAGGTAAAGATCATGACGAGCGAGCCGGCCGAGATGCCAAACCACGCGTTGCCGCCCGCCACGAACACACTCACCACGGCCATGGTGATGACGATAAGGCCCGAGGTCGTAAAGTTGCGCTGCATCATGGCGTGCATCGATACCGTTTCGGCATCGCGCGCGGCACGGTCGGCGGCATCGAACAGGTCGCGCTCAAAGTCCTCGCGCCCGCAGGTCTTGACAGCCAGGATGTTCGTGACCGCGTCGGACAGCACGCCCGAGAGCTTGTTTTGCGCGGCGGACGTCGCGGCCGAAAGCGGCATGATGTGCTTGTACATAAGCCAGACAAACGCGATGTAGACGACCATGATGCCCACCAGGATCACGGTAAATGTGGGCACCACCGGAGCGAGCGCCGTCACCGTGCAGACAACCGAGGTGATGGTGGGAATGAGCGAATACACCGTCACGTCGACCAGACCCGTGTAGCCGCTCATAAAACGGCTCGTCTGGCTCACGAGCGATCCGCCAAAGCGGCTGGTGTGGAATGTCATGGATTGATTGGAGAGCGTGTCAAAGCACAGGCGCGCCAGGTGATAGTTGCCCGCAATCTCGAGCTTGTAGACGGTGTAGTCCTGTAGCTTGGAGAGAATCTGACCCACCAGGTTGACGAGCACGAGCGCCAAAATGTAGGGACCGAAGACCTCAAACACCTGGTCGCCCGCTACGGGGCCGGCCTGGACACGATCGACGATGAGGGCCATAACGTAGGTGTTGGCAAACGTGAGCAAAAAGATGTAGCCCGCCGACGAGAACACCGAGAGAAAGACGATCAGCGGCTGCGTGCGCGTGACATCCCAAAAACGCTGCAGCGTGCGGCGCACGGTTGAGCGTTTGAGCGGGCTGGTGCTTCTCTGAGACATGGGCTTCCTTTCGCGTCTGATAGGGCGAAAGGCCATTGTTGCACATTAAAGTGCGCTTTAGGCAAGTGCGTTGTGAAACACGGCGGGGCGCCTGCGCAGACGCCCCGCCGTCAAGTGCCGCTAGTCCTCGTCTTCTTGGTCTGCGAGCAGGCCCGCGGACGTAAGTCCCAAGATCTCGTCGGCCTCTTTGGCATCTTCCAGCGCGTCGATATCCTTGAGCTTGCGCTCCATAACGTTGGTGCGCGTGGTGATGATGCCCTCGACCGTTTTGCCCGCGGTCTCGATCTGCTGCTGGGCGCGGCGCAGCGCCGCTTGATAGCGCGGCAGCTCGGCCTTGACGGCGGAAAGCACGCGTAGCACGTCGTCGGTGCGTCTTTGCAGCTTAAACGTCTGGTAGCTCATCTGCAGGCTGTTGAGGATGGCCGCCATGGTGCTGGGACCGGCAACGTTGACGTGATAGTCGCGGCCCAGGGTCTCGATAAGCCCAGGGCGCGTGACGATCTCGGCGTACAGGCCCTCAAACGGAACGAACAGAATGCCAAAGTTGGTGGTCGCGGGCACGCTCAGGTACTTTTCGCAGATGTCCTTTGCCTCGCGCTTCACCATGGTGTCGAGCGTCTTGCGCGCGGCGGCGACGGCCTCCGCGTCGCCCGACTCCTGGGCGTCGAGCAAATGCTCATACGCATCGCCCGGGAATTTGGAGTCGATTGGCAGCAGCACGGGGTCGCCCTCGTCTACCGGCAGCTTGACGGCAAACTCAACGCGCTCCGAGGCGCCGGGCTTGGTGGCGACGTTTTCCAGATACTGGTCGGGCGTAAGGATGTCCGCCAGGATCGCGCCCAGCTGCACCTCGCCCAAAATGCCACGCGCCTTCACGTTGCCCAGCACGCGTTTAAGGTCGCCCACGCCGGTGGCAATGGACTGCATATCGCCCAACCCCTTGTACACAGCCTCGAGCTGGTCGCTCACCTGCTTAAACGATGCCGACAGACGATCGTTGAGCGTGCGGGAGAGCTTCTCGTCCACCGTCGCGCGCATCTGATCGAGCTGCGCGTTGTTGTCCTTGCGGATGGCGCCCAGCTGGGCATCGACCGTCTCGCGCACCTTGTCCAAGCGGTGCTCGATGCCTTCGCGGTTGGCGCCAAGCTGTTGGGCCGTCTCGCGGCGCAGGTCGTCCATGCGGTCGCCGGCCTGCGAGAACTCACGCGCGATGGTCAGGTAGCGTTGCTGCTCCACGGCCGCATCGGTCGTCTGCTGCTGCGCGATGGCGTTTGCGGTGCGTCGGGTTTCGGCCAACGCGACGTTGAGGGTATCGAGTGTACTGTTGGCCTGCTCGAGCGCCGCGAGCGTCTCGGCGTCGCTGTCGCCACGCTCCCGCAGCTCGGCACGAAGACCTTTAAGCTGCAGGGCGCAAGCCACAGCAACCCCCACCGCCACCAAGGCAATCACAACAAGCACAATATCAATAGCAGACATAAACTCCGCCCAACAAACCCAATCGAGCACCAATCAAAAACCGCGATTAATCTTACCCTGTCAAACGCAGCTCATGTCCAATCGAGCGCAGACAAGTTACCTTTGCGCTATGGGTGCTGGTCTGCTAGCTCTCCCAGCTGGCGCGGATAGTTGCTGCGACATCCCCCAAGCGCTGACCAAGAGCTGCCAAGTGCTGAAGTACCTCATTGGGCGAGGCGCCGTTGAGAATGCACGTGAGGGCATATGAGGCCAAGAAGATTGTCGCGAGCCCCAGCGGAATCAGCACGATCATCGCCAGCGTACGCAGGCGCTGGGCCCAGCGACGGTGACGCGCACGACGTTTATCGAACGCGAGCTCCTGTGCATATGAATCCTGCTGTACGGAATAGGCCTCTGGCGCCGATTCACACCCGGGCACAGCTGCAGGTACAGCAGCGGGCACGACATTTTGCGCAAAGGGCTGGGCTGCCGCCCCTTGCATTTGCATCTCCATGAGCCGTTGCTGCTGACGCAGCATGCGCTCAGCTTGTTGCTGCGGAGTCTCAAGAAACAGATCCATGCTGGCCTCCAAAATCGGAGCATTCGACGCTTACGACCAGCATCCCGCACCGCCATGACCGCGACAACGCAATCGCCGGCAATAGCCACAAAGTTTCTTTTGCTCAAAAGCCGTCGAAAAGCTCAACAACTCCCCTACCAGCACTTTCTCTGAGCTTTTTTCGCCAGCAATCTTTTGGCCTTCCACTCTTACGCCAACTGACCAAAATCTAACCAAAAACTTGACGAAAATTGTGAAGACCGGGACCCCACAAAAACGTGCCGCCCCAAAAAGGGGCGGCACACAACCTTTTTTATCAGCTTTTCTGTATCGAGCACGCGACGACCCAACGCCGGAGCGCAAGGCGGGGAAATACCTTTGCCTCGCGCGACTCTGCGAAGCCGTGAGCGAGAGGGAAAGGTATTTCCCCGCCCTGCGCTCCGCAGCAGCCAGCGCCAAGCGCTAGTAGTTCACCACCTGCTCCTCAAAGTACGCCTTGGGGTGGTTACACACCGGGCACACCTCAGGTGCCTCGGCACCAACGTGCAGATGTCCGCAGTTCAGGCACTTCCACACCTTTACGCCCTCGCGCTCAAACACCTCGCCCGACTCAATGCGCTCGACGAGCTTGTTGTAGCGCTCCTCGTGGGCCTTCTCGACGGCGGCGACGCCACGGAACTTCTCGGCGATCTCGGCAAAACCCTCCTCCTCGGCGGTCTTGGCAAACTCGTCATACATCGTGGTCCACTCGTAGTTCTCGCCCGCGGCGGCGTCGCGCAGGTTGTCCAGAGTGCCCGGAACGGCGCCGTCGTGCAGATATTTAAACCACAGTTTGGCGTGCTCGGACTCGTTACCCGCCGTCTCGGCAAAGATATTCGAGATCTGAACGTAACCGTCCTTTTTAGCCTTGGATGCATAGTAGCGATACTTGGTGTGCGCCTGGGACTCACCGGCAAAAGCGGTCTCAAGGTTCTTCTTGGTTTGGGAGCTCTCAAAATCCATAGGTGTACTTCCCTTCAATACATGCCGCCCATAGGCTTTGAGCGGCCTTATTTTATGGTACCCCCTGCCGAAAATCTAAACCTTACAATCCTGTTCTTCAGATTTGCACGGGCTAAATGCTCAGCCAGCGATCGCCCTCGGCTCGGCAAAAGCCCTCACGCTCCAGGTCAGCTAGAATACCCGCGATCAAGTCGCACTCGACCGGCCCGCGACCGGCTGCCGCTTCCATCTCGTTAACGCCCACCACGGTATCAGCAAGCGTAATCCCCGCCGGCTGGCCATCGCGCGCTGCCAGCAACATACGCACGATATGCGCGCGCTTTTGGCGACGTGAGCCCTCAAACTTTGATTGACGGCTATAGCCCGCCGACCGCCTGGACGGATTGGGCAACGTCTTTTTTAGATATGCGCCGTAATCCAGCAACGCGTAATACCACGCGCGCGGCGTGTCGGCATCATCGAGCGGCACGGCAAAGGGAGCGATCTCGTCGGTCGCCGCACCGGGGGCCGCCGGACAGGCGGCTTGGATCAGCGGCACCAGCTCGCGATCGGGAACAGCCGGCATATCGGGAAAGAAGTGATGCAGAAATACCGTGCGCACGTTGGTCTCCAGATACACGCCCGGAAGATCAAACGCAAACGACCGGATACCTTGCGCCGTTGCCGGGCCAATACCAGGCAGAGCGACCAAGTCACGCGTCTCGTGCGGAAACTCCCCGCCCCAATCCTCTACGACCCGTTGAGCGGCCCCGTGAAGCGCCAGAGCGCGTCGGTTGTGGCCCATGCCCTGCCAAGCGTCCAAAACATCGGAAGGCGCGGCCTGGGCAAGCGCCTGCACGGTCGGAAAGCGATCGAGCCACGCCGGCATACGCGTCTCCACGCGTGGTACCTGTGTTTGCTGCAGCATGACCTCAGAAAGCCAAATGATGTACGGATCGCGCGTGCGGCGCCACGGAAGGTCGCGATAACGCAGGACCCCTTCCGAACGAATCATCGAACGAAAGGGGTCCTGAATCATATCTATGCTCCTTATGCGGCGCTATTCCTCCCGGCAAGCGCACGCGCAGGTGGCGTACTCGGGAAACGCTTCGCGGTCGGCGAATTTGGGATCGACGGCCGGGAACTGGCGGTGAGCGACGATGTCGCCGAGCGAAACGGAATCGAGGTAATCGCGCATCAACGCTTGAGCTCCGGCCCACAGGGGATGATAGCAGCACGTGCCCATGCGTGCACAGTCGCCATCGGGTGCGGTGCAATCATTCATAACCATAGGGCCCTGAACGGCCTCGACGACCTGGCGGATGGTGACGTCGTCCGGACTGACCTTGAGACGCATGCCACCGTGGACGCCACGCAGGCTCTCCACAATACCGGCCTGGACCAAACCGTGCTGAATCGAGCGGGCAAACGAATACGGAACATTGACCTCTTCGGCAGCGGTGCGAACAGAAAGCAAACGCTCCGGATCCTCGGCAAGCATCGCCAGCATACGAAGGGCGTAATCAGTCTTCCTCGATATGTCCATTTTTCCCCTTTCAAGGAATACGAACAGCTCGAACGAGCTCCGGGGCCGAGCTTGTGTCGAGACGCTAAATGACCGCAGGACATCCAAATGGTAAATCGGATATCCACTGAGTGCCGCGCTTGGAGCGAAATGCATCAGATGCGGCCTACAGTGCAATTTAGTATAACCTAACCCCCTGTCTCGTTGAACAGGTGTTGCGCAACAAAGCTGTTGTTCAGACAGATAGACTTATTAGATTTTACTTGCGTTCCCGAAGGCGCGGGGATTCTGGGCGAAGATGCGCCAGGGCGATCGTTCTATCGAAACAAAGTGCATCAAACGCAAAAAGCCACGTCCGAAGACGTGGCTTTAATTGCGTTGGCGGGAAGTACGGGGCTCGAACCCGCGACCTCCGACGTGACAGGCCGGCGCTCTAACCAAACTGAGCTAACTCCCCAGGCAGGCGTTCGCGTTTGTTTCCGCTCGCGTGCGCTGCGGGGATTAGTATACACAGAAGTCTGTCCGGCGCGCAACAACTTTTTTGAAAAATTTTTTGGGGCCATCCGGGAGGGCTTCCGGGGCTGAGGGCGGGGGTTAAGTTTGCTGCTCTACAGTCCTGCGCAAGACGGAAAGCACATT